>JALZAE010000262.1 GCA_030948535.1 Gemmatimonadota bacterium
GCGTACGTTCGACCCCCGACTGCGGTAGCGCGTGTGCTGGCGTCAACGCAACGACGAGCTATTACTAAGGTGTCAATCGGTCGAGGCGATGCGCGCTCCGACCGATCTCATCCTCAGCCTCTTAGACTCACATGCGATACACCTCCGCCATTCTCGTTCTCGCCGTATCGGCAACAACCGCCACGGCTCTTTCGGCACAGGGCGCGATGCGCGCCGCACCGAGTACCCGCGCGACGACGGAAGTCATCCTGACACTCGTGGACAGCGCGGCGCGCGCGGCCGCACAGCCATCGAAGATCCATATCGATTACGGACAGCCGCATCTGCGTGGCCGAAAGTTGCTCACCGACAGTCTCGTTCCGTACGACAAGGCGTGGCGCACCGGCGCAGGCGGCGCGACGGTGCTGACGACAGACGTCGATCTGCTCATCGGCGGCCAGAGCGTTCCGAAGGGCACATACGTGTTGCAAACACTGCCGAGCCGCGGCGGATGGAAGCTGCTGATCCAGAAGGATGTGGGGCAGTCACCGATGGCCGCAGCGATGACCTACAACCCGGCCAACGACCTCGCGCGAGTCGATCTACGCCTGAGCACGCCTGCGGCGCCGCTCGAGAGCTTTACGATTTGGCTCATTCCCTCGACCCAACCGGGGTCGCCACATGGTGAGCTACGCCTGGCCTGGGGAACTTTTGCACTCGCCACCGATTGGTCAGTCAAGTAGCGATGACAGATCGGTGCGGCGAAGCGCGATGCCATCGTCGCTCGCGTTGAGGTGCCGATCGATCGGCTCCTCCCGGCGCGTCCAGCGCAATCGCTCTGGGCACTACTCCGTTCGAGGAGGGGCATCGCGATGCTTGCCGGCAATCGTGCAAACGTCGTGTACGCTGTCGCGATGTTCATTGGTGCGCTTCCATCTGTCACCGCGCAAAGTGCACCCGTCACGTGCCTAGCCACGCCGGCGCGGCACCAATGAGCGCGCCCGATGCGCTGCAGTGCGGAGAATCCAAATAGGAGCGCGAGCGCTGCCGGCGCAATCTCATCACCGAGCGGCTACGCCAATTCCATCTGTTCGAGCAGTGCGCGAAATCTGGGATGCGTGCGCAACGATGTGAACAGGAACGAGCCCTTGATGCCGTACACCGGTCCGGCGCGATCTGCCACGGCACGCTCCAGCCAGTCCATCGCGCGCGTCATGTCGCCGAGACCCGCGTAGACATAGGCGAAATGGTATGGCGAGACGTAAGCGACTTTCGCGCGCTCTTCCAGCGTTCGCAGAATCTTTCGGGCTTTCGCGACGTCGCCGGCCATGCCGTAGGCTTCACCCAGCTGCGCCAACCACAACGTGATTTCCGGAGACATCGCCGCCGCGCGCTCCAGCGCAGCGAGCCCCTCTTCCTTCCGGCCGCTGAGGAAGTAGGCCCATCCGAGCGTTGCGTGTGCGCGATCAAAGGGTTCGAGCTCGACGGCTTGCTCCGCGCGGGCCACGGCCTCGTCGAGCCGCCCGGCGCGGATGAGCGCCGTGGCGATGTCGACGCGATGCGCGAGCGGATCGAGCTCTTGGGCGCGCGTCAGCATCGCTATCGCCTCATCGTAGCGGCCGAAGCCCGCACACAGCCGTCCGTAGAGATCGTAGGTGTCTGCGCCTCCGGGACTCAGCTCGAGTGCGCGCTTGAACTCCCGCTCCGCGTCTGACCAGGCGAACTCCGACACCCCCTTCAGATATCCCATCGTGCAGTGCGCTTCGCCAAGCTCGGGATCGAGTCTCAAGGCATTCGCCGCGGCCTCGGCGGCGCGCGGATATCCGACGTCGGGCACCATCTCGCCGAGCTCGACGAGCTCGATGTACGCCATGCCGAGCGTCGCGTGCGCCAGCGCGAACGCGGGATCACGAGCGATGGCGCGCTCGAAGTACTCGATCGCGCGCGCGATCGCCTCAGCCGTGAACTTGATGAAATACTGGCGGCCTTGCAGGAAAAGCTGGTACGCCAGCACGTCCTTCGTCGGCTCCCGCCGCACGCGCACGCGCTCGTCGGCCGTCAGCTCCGCCTCGAGCGCGGCGGCAATCTGCAGCGCCACCTCCGTCTGGATCGCAAAGATGTCGGCGATCTGCCTGTCGTAGGTCTCGGTCCACAGGTGCTGATCGGTTTCCGGATCGATGAGCTGCGCGACGATCCGCACGCGGTCCCCGGCGCGCCTCACGCTTCCATCGAGCAGGGTCCTCGCGCCGAGTGTGGTGCCGATCTCCCTCAGGCTGCGTTGCCGCTGCTTGAACCGCATCACTGAGGCGCGCGAGATCACCTTGATCGCGCGGATCTTCGACAGCTGCGCGATGACATCCTCGGTCATCCCGTCGGCGAAATATTCGTTCTCCGGGTCCGCGCTGAGATTGCGAAACGGTAGGACGGCGACGGACGCAGCGCGCTCGTGACTCGTCGCGTTCGGCGCGGGCTGTCGCCTGGTCGCATCGCTGCGCAGCTGCTGTACCAGTGCAACCACGTCGGGGGCAGGCTCGACCTCGAGGTCGGCACGGAGACGATGCGCGTGGTCGCTCGCATGCTGTATCGCTCCGGCCCGGTCGCCGGCGGCGTCGAGCGCACGCATGAGTGCCTGTGCGTACGCGCCTGAGTGCGGATCGACGGCGACGAGCCGGCGGCAGGTGCCCACCCGCCCGTGCACGTCACCTGACGCTTCCTGTCGCTCGGCGAGCGTGAGCAGCGATCCGACGAACGCGTGCGAGAGC
>JALZAE010000299.1 GCA_030948535.1 Gemmatimonadota bacterium
GAAGAGCATCGCGCCGATGAAAAAGGCGATTGGCAGTCGCGCGCCGCGCTTCGACTGAAACTCCGGCACGAGATTCGACGCTGCGACATACAGCGTCACCCCGGCCGAGAGCGCGAGGCCGTACGTCGCGAGCCCGGGCACCACGCCGGTCACCAGCACGCCGGCAATCGTCGCGATGCCCAACGCGCCGGCCGCGACGAGCGCGCGTGAGCGGCTCGCTCCCGCGGCGAGAAAGAGGCTCGAGATCGCCACGCCTTCCGGAAATTTGTGCAGCAGAATTGCCACGAAGATCAACACTCCAAGCGCCGTGCTCACGTGGAAGCCACTCGCGATCGCGACGCCATCGACGAAGGTGTGCAGCAGCAATCCGATCAGCGCCGACACGCTCACCAGCTCGGACACCACGTGCGTCTCCACGCCAAAATGGAAATGCGGCGCGAGCGTGTGCTGGGTGAGATGCACGAGCAAGTATCCGACCAATGCCGCGAAGGCGGCGTTCGACCCGCCGCGGGCCAGTGCTTCCGGCAGCATCGCGGTCAGCGCCACTGCGATCATGAAGCCCGCGGACAACGCGATCATCGTCTCGAGCGCCTTATCGCTCCACCGGGCGCGCCAGGTCACCGCCGCCGCACCCGCGATGTTTGCGAGCGCCGCCACCACCGCGTAGCCGAGCGCGTTCACTCCGGCGCCAGCCGCAGTGCCGACACCAACGCGTCGACCGCGATGCTCAGCTGCGGCGCGGGTGGAAATGACTGCCGCGCCAGCTTCCAGCTCTTCGTTCGCACGGCGCGCCTCTCCTCCAGTCCCTTCCCTTGCAGGATGTACAGCCACTGATCGGTGCGGGCGTATATGAACAGCTCGAGCACCGGGTTGAGCGTGACCTGATCCTCCGATGTGTAGACGGCGATCTCCACGCCTCCCGATTCGGCCAGCGGCGCCTTGATGCGCGCGATGGCGTCGCGCACGTCGGGAAGCGCGAGACTGCCGCCCTTCCAGGTGCGTTTGGTGCGCGCGTCGATCACCGCCACATCCACCGCCGGTGGCAGGTGCTCGAGGAGCGCGTGAAACAGGTCGACAGTGCGCTCCGCGTTCGCGACCAAGTGCGCCACGAAATACTCAGGCTCCTTGGTGAACGAGAATCCGTCCGCCGCCGTGCGAAACCGGCGCCAGATCGATGTCTCGGGCTGTCGGCCTCGAAAGAAGATCATTGCGGTTCCCTCTGTGCTTCACGTGCAAATCGATCGGCCAGCTCGCGCGCCTTCGCGAGCAACATGTCTCGCTCATTCAGCGACGGATCGTCGAGCACCAGCTCGAGCAGCGCGCGCAGCACCAGTCCCATCATGCGGCCTGCGGGAATGCCGGCACCTGTCAGATCCTCGCCGTCCACCGAAAGATCGCCAACCACGAGCGCGTCGCGAAAGACGCTGCGCGCCGCGCGCCCGTAGAGCGCGCACCATTCGCGACCGGCGTCATCGCGGCGCGCCATGTCGACGCGCAGCACGGGCAGCAGATGCATGCGGCCTACACGCGCCGCCCACCGCCGCAGTTGTGCCGCCGTCGGCTCCCGCCGCGCACCGACGGTTGCGTCCAGCTCCGACGCGATTGCCTGGCGACCGCGCACGAGCGCGGCGATCCACGCGCTGTCCTGGTTGCTGAAGCGCAGCGCTCGCAGCGCCCGTTCCGTCTCCGCCGCGGGAACGCCCGTGAAGAGCGCGGCAACGCGGTTGAGCCGGCGCTGCGGACGCGTCGAGCTGCCGGGCCGGGCGAGCCGGTCGAGCGACGCAAGTGTCACATCGTCCGTCGATGCGAGCGACGGCACCAACGTCGCCAGCGCCCCGCTGTCCCGCCACATTCTGAGCGCGGCGCTTGGCCGCTCCACTTGGTCCATCGTCTTCTCGAGCTCCTGCTTCACCCGCTCGGCCGAGAGACTCCCGAGCTCCGGCGCGCTCTCGACGATCGCGCGCCACGTCGCGGGATCGATCGTGAAGCCGAAGCGCGCGGCGAAGCGGATGCCGCGGAGCGCGCGCAGCCGGTCCTCGCGCATGCGCGCCGCGGGATCGCCGACGGCGCGCAGAACCTTCGCGCGCAGATCGTCGCGGCCACCGAACGGGTCGCGCAACTCATCGCCCGCGGGCGAATACGCGATGGCGTTGATCGTGTAGTCGCGGCGCGCCAGGTCATCCTCGAGCGACGCACCGAACTCCACCACGGCGTGCCGGCCGTCCGTTCGCACGTCGCGGCGAAACGTCGTGACCTCGTGCATCGTCCCTTCAGTGTCGAGCACGCCGATGGTCCCGAACTCGATGCCGATCGGCACGGTGCGCCGAAAGAGCTGCCGGACCTGCTCGGGACGCGCGGCGGTGGCCAGATCCCAATCGAGGTGCGGATGGCCGAGCAGCGCATCGCGAACGGCGCCGCCGACGCACCAGGTCTCGAAACCCGCGCTCTCGAGCCGCTCGGCGATGGCGCGCACGTGTGGCGGCGGATTCAGCGCCGGGTGACTTGACGACACGACACGACCATGTTGCGAGAAATCAACCCCTGGAAGATCCGCACGAGCACCCCTTAAATTGGATCGTTATGGACATGGATGTAATAGTCGCCGCTTCACGCGCGACCGATGAGTTCAAGGCCGATCTTCGCGCATTCCTGCGCCACGACGCCGGGCCCCGTGTCGTCACCACGCGCCGCTCGCCGGCGGTGAAAGTACAGCGGGTGTTGGCGCAGCTGCTCGCGACGCACCCCGAGCTCGAGATCACTTCCGTGCGCATCGACGCACATTCCGGCTGCTCGGATTTTTCGGGCGTGATCGAGGTCGAGGTGGAGTCCGAGATGCGCCGCTTCGAGTTCACCTGGTGCTGCCGCTGGCGCGCCGAGCAGGAAGGGTTTGTCGACTACTTCGGCTTCCCCGATCAGATCCGCGCCGCCAACGAGTTCGGCTGGCGCTGCTTCCGCGATTGGCGAGAGATGGAGCATGCCGTCAGCTGACGCGGTTGCTGGTGTAGCAGCCCTACCCCTCGAACACCCGGCGTAACGCGCCGTCGTCCAGGCCGCTCCCGAGCGCGAGCATGAGGTCGATGCGCGCCTGCTGCGGCCGTCGTCCCCCCGCCATGATCGCCCCGAGCTCGTGGAGCCGGCGCGCCCCGCCCGGGTAGCCGTAGGTCGTGCCGACGCGCCCGCGTTGCGCACGCGAGGCGATTACGATCGGCTTGCCGTCGCGAACCCAGCGCTCGATGCCGGGCATCATCGCGGGCGGCACATTGCCCCGACCCATCGCCGCGACGACCACGCCGCGCGCCGATGCACGCGACGCATCGAGCAGGCGGTCATCCGATCCGGCGTACGAGTAGACGATGTCGACCGGCGTCGCCGGCGCGACCGGAGTGAGCCGCGGCGGCTCCGGCGGCAGCGCGCGCCGGAAGATGACCGTTCCGTCATCGATGACGGCCACGGGCCCGAGCCCGGGACTCTCGAATGCGTCGAGCATCGACGTATGCGCCTTGGTGACGTCGAGGCCCGCGAAGACGCGACCGGACATGGTGACCATCACGCCGTATCCACGCGCGTCCGGGCTGGCCGCGACACGCACGCTGTCGAGAAGATTCGCGGGTCCGTCCCAGCCGAGCTCGCTCGAATTGCGCATGGCGCCGGTGAACACGATCGGCTTTCCGGATCCGACCGATCGCGCGACGAGGTATGCCGACTCCTCGAGCGAATCCGTCCCGTGCGTGACGACGACCGCGTCGACATCGGGTTTCGCCAGGAGCTCGGCGATGCGATTGCGAAGTGCCCACATCCGCTCGACGGTCATGTGCGGACCGGGGAACGCGCCCCAATCCTCGAGGCTGACCGTGGCGACATCGTCGATGCCGCGCGTCGCCGCGAGAATCTCGCGCCCCGAGAGCGCCGGTACGGCGCCGCCGGCCGCCGCATCGAAACGCATGGAGATCGTGCCGCCAGTGAACAGAATGGGAATCATGTGAGAGATGTCAGATGTCGGATGTGGTGCCCGCGCTACACGCGCCTCACGCTTACCGATTGTACTCGGAGAGCCAGTGGAACTGGCGCTCCGCAAGTTGAAAGTGCCGCGCGCTCCTGACGAGCCGAACGAACACGGAGTCGTTGCGGATATTGGTCCAGAGCAGGATGGTGTTGGTGTCGGGCATATCGTAGCGCATGGTGAACAGGAAGGTGCTATCGAACGCCGTCGATGTCTTCCACACCGCAACGGTGCGCGTAGAAGTGTCCGCCTTGTAGCGGAAATAGCCGCGATGATAGCGCTGCCAAAAGACGGGGTCAGCGCTGTTGACGCTTCCCTGCTCGCCGTTGTCGAAGATCACATCGCGCCACCGCAGTGTGTCCGCCAGCAGCGCGGGGATCGTGTCGCCATTGCGGATGAATTGCCGCACATCATAGACGCCGGCTCGAAATGGGCGCGACTCCGCCTGGTGGCTGAGCGCGACGTAGCGGGTCCACGACCGCTGCACCGGCAGAATCAGAATCAGCAGAATCATCAACGCCTTTGCGGCGATCGCCGCGTAGCGATGCCACGCCTTTCGGTAGTGCGGCTCGTATGCGTCGGTCGCCGGCGCGGGCCGATTCAGCACGAGGAAAGTAACCAAGCGTCTCGCGTCCAGCACGAGCAGGAAGACGCACGCGAGCAGCAAGTGCATGGCGAACAGCTTCACCGGTACATCGTAGCTCACGTTGATGAGCACGACGTTGACGAACGCACCCGCTGCGACGAGCAATCCGAGCGTCACCGTGTCGCGGCGTAAGAGCAACAGTCCCGCGACTGTCTCCATGAGTCCGGCGAAGATCTGATAGGAGCGCGAGTATCCGATGAAGAGCCACGACAGGCGCATCGGCAGAAAATCGCCGAGCGGTGTCGCCAGTTGACTGAGCGTCGGGAAAGGCATCTGGAGCGTGAAGAGTTTGATTATTCCGTAGCTCAGCGCGCTCGCCGCGAGGTAATACCGCACGAAGGTCCGGAGCCAATACAGCAAACGCGGATAGCTCGGGCGCGCGCGGTCCATGATCGTCCACACGAGGCAGCTTACCGCGGCCAGCGACAGATAGAGCCAGACCTGCGCCCATGCGTACGACGTGTCGCCGCTGCCGTTCATCGGGACCAGCGTCGGCCTCACATGAAACAGGTGCGCGTTCGCCGTCTGAACGCCCCAATTGCTCAGCATGTGCGCGTACCGCGTGATGGCGCCGACGCCCGGTATCTGATCGAACCACGTCCAAGGCGCGATCTGCAAGACGAGATAGACGAAGAAGAACCGGAAGAGAATTCGCTGCCAGCTCGGCCAAATTGCGGAGGCAGACTCGCCCGTCGCTGTCATACACACTCCTGGGGATGTCGTGGCGCGCCTGACAATCGGTGAGCGACAGCGCTGCGTGACGCTTACGCCCGGGCGCGTGATAACGTCCGCGCGCGCCGCGCCGAAGCTGGATGTATCTCCCTTCGGCGGGCTTGTCATGTATCGCGAAATAGAATCGGAGCTCGGCGCGATTCTGCTGCACGGGCAAAGCGCCGAGGTCACCGCGGCGCTTCGGAACTATCTGGCCGGTATTGATAGCGGACTCGGTGAAGGGGCGTACTCGCCCCTGGCGATTCGGCTGCGGCAGGCCACGCGCGTCTTTGCCTACCTGGCGCGCGAGGCGGGCACTCCAGCGGAGGAAATGCTCATCGCGTTGGACCATGCCGTGACGCGGGCGCACGATTCGAGCGCCTGGTTTCTGCGTGACGAGCCCGAGGACTATCTCATCGCCTATGACGCGGCAGCCGATTGGACCGTGCGCTGGGCGCTGCGCGAATTTCGGCGCGACGACTGAATCGTTAGCCGTGCCCGCGGGCAAATTCGCGCGTCTATCTGGAGAGCGCGACGATCAGCGCGGCGATCGCCACCACGGCCGCGATCGAAGCGCCCGCAACCGACAAGAGCGCGATGCCGCGCCACCGCTCCTCCGATCCCTTGAGTGCCGAGACTGCTCTGCTAACCGGATCCTCCGCGTTCGGCGCTTCGTCTCCGAATAGCGATTGGCGCATCACGCTCTTCGCCGCGGCGACATCTTCCACCGCCTGCAAAAAGTGACGCTGATGGATGCGCTTCCCGAGATCGGGACCCGGCTCTGATGCGGCAGCCGCCGCGGCCTTGAGCACCGCGTTCTTGATGTCACCGCCGCTGCCCTCGAATCGCCCTGCAAGCGAGTTGAAGTCGACATCGTCTGCGAGCGGCGTCTTCACCGGATGGATTTGCACCCGCCAGATGCGCTCTCGCTCGGCCGCGCCCGGCATCGCGAACACCACGTGCGTTCGAATCCGCCGCTCGAAAGCAGGATCGAAGTTCGCCGCGAGGTTCGTCGCGAAGATGACGACGCCGTTGAATGCCTCGAGCTCTCGAAGCAGCACGTTCACGACGGTGTTCGATTCGCGTTGATAGCCTTGCTGCGCCCCGCCCGATGAGCGCCGTGCGGCGATCGCATCGGCTTCATCAAAGAAGAGCACCGCGTCCTGCTCGCTCGCGAGCCGAAACACGGCCGCGACGTTCTTCGGCGTCTCTCCCGCCCACATCGATTCCATTTCGGCGTAGCGCACCACCAGCAGCTTCTTGCCGAGCGCGTGGGCGATCGCCTCGGCGCAGATCGTTTTGCCCGTCCCCGGAGGTCCGGCGAAGTTGAACGCGAGGCCTAGACCACTGGCGTGACGCTCGCCCAGTCCCCACTGCCCGAAGATGAGGCCATGACTCCGCACCTGGGCGAGCGCCAGCTCGAGCGTTTGTCGCGTCGACGCAGGGAGGATGACGTCGTCAAACGTGCGCTCGGGCGTGATGGTCTCGACGGCACGTCTGCCGCCGAAGCGTCCGGAAAAAAGATCGAGGAGGGGACTCGGCATCGGGCTCGCTTCGCAGGTGGTCCATCACGCCTATGCAACGATGGTGCGCGCGCCGAAAAGGTCATCACGCCAATTCTCGCGGGGATGCAAACGCCGAGCGAACTTCTTCTCGGATCCTAAGAGAGGATTAGTCGCCGACTACGAGGGTCATTGGACAACCGTGCTATGGACCGTGCGTAACGTGCGAGCGAGGCCGTATCGACGCGCTCACCGCGGCGGCTGAAATCCAACCGCGCGCCAGATATCGGCCGTCGCATAGAGCACGCCGCGCGTCATTACCTGTCGCACCGTCCGGATCTTGCGCACGTCGTCGAGCGGGTTTCCGTCCAGGACGATGAGATCCGCGCGCTTGCCGGGCTCGATCGTGCCGACCTTCTCGGCCATGCCCATGGCGCGCGCCGGCACGGCCGTCGCGGCCCGCAGCGCCTCGATCGGAGAGAAGCCCGCTGCCGCATATAGCTCGATCTCACGATACAGGCTGAACCCAGGCACTCCCTCGTCGGTACCGGCGACGACGGGTACCCCAGCATCGTGTAGCATGCCGATGACGCGGAGAGTTCGTGCAAGCCGCTCGCGTGCCACGCCGGTGTCGAGTCCGACCACTCCCATTCGCGTGATGCGCTGCGCCAGTACCGGCGGGAGGGAGGATACGCCGGGCTGAAAACTTTCGACCGACAGCGCCGTCGAGTGTCCGAGTAGCTCCCCCCATGACGCGGTGGGATCGATCACGGTTCCATGTGCCTTGAGTGAGTCAATCACCAAGCGCACGCTGTCGGACGCCGGATCGCCTCGGATCGGGAGGTGCGCGATCTGGTCCATTCCCGAGTCCACCGCGGGCAATAGCCCGAGTGCGCGCGGCACGTGGCCGGTCACCGTCATGCCAAGGCGATGCGCCTCGCCGGTGATGGCACCGACTACGTCGGGCTTGAGCAAATCGTACAGTTTCATCTGCTCGAAGCCGAGCGAGTGATAACGTCGTACGATGGCGCGGCCTTCTTCGGGCGTTGTGGCGTTCAGCGCGCCGAACGCGTTGGGACCGCCGCCGTCGACGAGACCCGCCAGCAGCATGTGAGGCCCGAGCGCCCGGCGAGACTCGACCGCGGCGCGCAACGCAACGATGAAATCGAGTTCATTCCCCATGTCGCGCACCGTCGTCACACCGGTCGCGAGATACACCGGCGCCCACTCCATCTGCATCAGATGGGTGTGCATGTCCCACAGTCCCGGCACGATGGTCTTTCCTCGCGCATCGATTCGGCGCGCGGCCGCGGGAATGGCGGTGCTGGCGCGTGCTCCGGCTGCCGTGATGCGCCCATCCGCGATTACGACCGTCGCGTCGGGAATTGCGTCACGGCCCGTGCCATCGATCAAGGTCGCTCCGACGAGCGCCATCGAGCCGCTGGCGACCGGGTGCACACGCCGCGAGATCCGCGCGAGGTCGTCCATGCGATCGTGCGTCGCGATCGCCATGAGCTTCGGCAGGAGCGGATCCAGTTCCAAGCGCACAGCGTCGAGCGTGAGTCCGCCTCCGCCGGCCGTCGTGAAGGCGGCGAGCCGCATCTTGTCGTCGAGCCAGAGCGCTTCGATTCCCCACACCACGCCGTCGACGGAAAACCGGTCCAGCACCACGGACCGGCCCGCGAGCGACAGCGTATCGCGACCGCGCTGCTCGATGCGCACGACGTTAGTCGGCCCGCCCGGTATCACGGCCAGGGCGCGCGGTCGGCCGTGTGCGAGCCAGTAGCGCAAGAGGGCCAGATGCTGAGTCACCGGACTCGTGCCGGCGATCACGAAGGCAGTCGAGGGAAGCGTGACCTTGGTCGTCTCACCTCGCGCCACGACCGTAGCAATGCGACCACGCACCTCGACACGCGTCTCGACACGCGCACTGGTG
>JALZAE010000325.1 GCA_030948535.1 Gemmatimonadota bacterium
GCACCATGTTCGCCGTGACGAGGTCGAACGAGTGAGCGGCGAACGGAAGTGCGCTGGCGTCCCCAACCGCGGCGGCGTGGAGATGGGCGTTTTGCCCGAGGTGCGTCTCGACCACGTCACAGCCGACGAGGAACGATGCGCGTGTCACCAGTTCGTTAGCGCGAACGCCAATCCAGCCATCGTGCACGCGCGTGCCCGCGCCGAGGTCGAGCCAACGACAGCCGGGCCGAACGATCTCGGCGAGTCCGCGGCCGTAACGATTCTGATGGAACTCGACTTCGGGAATGATGCGGGCGATGACTTCTTCGTACGTCGGCACGATGTCCGGGTTGCGGCGAATGGCGTGGATCGAGAAGCGCAATAATGTCGCGCGCCCGCATCGCGTCACGCAAGTCACGAGATCGTGACGCGGATGGAACTGGCTTACTCTCTCCGCGTACAGCTTTCAGTAACCGTTCGTTGGAGCTCGAATACTCGTGACGAGGGTGACTTCACATGGCGTTCGGCGGATCATTGATGCAACGGCACGTGCGTGCGACCGCGAACATGGCATTCATCGCCACGCTCGGCGCGGCCGACTGCGCGCCCAAGCCGGCCGAGCAGATCGCGCCAAGCCGCACGTCGCCGCCGCGCGCGTACTGGCTTGGCTTCTCCGCCGTTCCGCCGCGGGCGGACATCAAACAGGCAATTCGTTCGATCGACATGTGGACCAAGCGGAGCGACGCGGCGATCATGCACATCGATCCGCCGTGGGCGCAGCTGCTCGCGGGCGTGGCGCCCGAGCAGGACATTCTGAAGGACAAACAAGGACTCGCCAACTATTTCCGCGCCCGCGGCACGCGGCTACTCGTCATCACCGTCGATCCTGAGAATGGGCTCGCGCGAGAGCGGGAATCCGACGTCCTCATCGCGGCGCACCGCAGCATCACCGAGCCCGCGGTGCAAACGCTCTACCGGCGCTATGTCGCTGCAGTGGACCGCATGCTCCACCCCGACTTCCTCGGTCTCGCCGCCGAGGTGAATTTGATTCGTCTCGCCGCGCCGCGGCCGGTATACGATGCGGTCCGCACGATGTCGAACGACGCAGCCGCCGAGGCGCGCGCGCGCCACACATCGGCGACGCTCTACGTCAGCACTCAGGTAGAAGTGGCGGCAGGGCGAATGGGAGGAGGGCGCGTCGTGCCCGGCGTTGCGGACGACCTGCGCGACTTTCCCTTCACCGAGGTGCTCGCGCTGTCATCGTATCCGTACCTTGGAGGCTTCGCCGAGCCGGAGCAGATACCGCTCGACTACTACGCGAAGCTCGCGCGCGAGAGCGGCAAGCGCGTGCTCGTCGTCGAAGGCGGATGGCCGTCGTCGTCGGCGAGCGCGGTCGGCATGACGGTGAGGTCCAACGACGCGATGCAGGCGCGTTACCTCGCGCGCCACTTCCAGATCGCCGACGCTGCGAACGCGCTGGCACTATTCCAGCTCGAGTTCGCCGACGTGGATCTGGCGTCGCTACCGGGAAATATCCCGGGCAAGAACAATCCGATCATGCCGCTCTTCACGAGCATCGGACTGGTGACGTCTGATCTGGTTCCGAAGCCGGCGTTGTCAGTCTGGGACAGCGCGTTCGCGCGGCGACGATCGAGGTAAGGCGGGCACTCGGAGCCGGTGTCGCTTACTCGGCCGAGATCCGCTCCCGCCGCGACACGTCCGTGATCCCTTTGACCTTGCGGACCTGGCGGATGATTTTCTGCAGGTGCGAGAGATTTTCGACCTCGACCAGCACCGCGCCCGACACGCCGCCGCCATCGCCGGTGCGGAGCTCCATGCTCTTGATGTTGGTGCCCGTCTCAGTCACCGCGGCGGCAACATCGGCGTAGAGGCCGCGCCGGTCATTGCCTTCCATCGCCAGACGCACGATGAAGACTTCGCCCTGCATCTCCTGCCAGTCGATGTCGAGGCGGCGCTCCGGCTCATCGCCGAGCAACAGCAGGTTCGGGCAGTCGGCGCGATGGATGCTGACGCCGCGGCCGCGCGTCACGTAGCCAGCGACCGGATCGCCCGGCACCGGCTGGCAGCATTGCGAGTAGCGCACCATCAAACCGTCGACGCCTTGAATGCGAACGCCCTTCGTGCCGCCGCGCATGCGCTGCACGAGCCGCTCGAAGGCGCTGCTCTTCGCCGGCGCCTCGGGCTGGCCATCGATGTCCGGATGCAAGAGCTTGAGTACCTGCGCCACCTGCACGTCGCCTTGACCGATCGACGCGATGAGATGCTTCGTATCGGTAAGGCCGAACTCTTTGGCGATCGCGAGTAGTGCGGCGTCGTCGGGTTTGGGGAAGCTGCGCTTGCGAAGCTCCCGGTCGAGAATCTCGCGCCCGAGCTTCACCGACGTCTCCTGCTCCTCGAGCTTGATCCACTGCCGGATCTTGTGCCGCGCACGACCCGTGCGCACGTGCGCCAGCCAATCGCGGCTCGGCCGCGCGTTTGGCGACGTGATGATCTCGACCTGGTCGGAATTCTTGAGCTGCCGCGAGAGCGGCGCGATGCGGCCGTTCACTCGAGCGCCTTGGCAATGGAGGCCGACGTCGGTGTGCACCGCGAAAGCGAAATCGATCGGCGTCGCGCCCTTCGGCAGCTGGATGACGTCGCCGGCCGGCGTGAAGACGAAGATCTCGTCTTGATAGAGATCGAGCTTCAAATACTCGAGAAACTCCTCCGGCGTCTTCGCATCCATCTGCGCTTCGAGCACGGCGCGGAACCAACTCAGCTCGACTTCCTTGTCCTCCTTGTACAACCAGTGCGCGGCGATACCGTACTCCGCCGTGCGATGCATCTCGCGCGTCCGAATCTGGATCTCGAACAGCTGCCGCCCAGGACCGAACACGGTGGTGTGCAGCGACTGGTATCCGTTCGATTTTGGCTGCGCGATGTAGTCCTTGATGCGCTCCTGGATCGGCGTCCATCCCTCGTGGATGACGCCGAGCGCGTGATAGACCTCGGGAACGGAATTGACGAGCACGCGGATCGCCATGAGGTCGTAGATCTCCTCGTACGGGCGCTCGCGCTGCTTCATCTTCTTGAAGATCGACCAGAGATGCTTCGGGCGTCCGGTGACGTCGACGTCCTTGATGCCGGCGCGCTGCAATTGCCCGAGTAGCGGCTCGGCCAGCTTGGCGATCAGCTCTTCGCGCTCGCCGCGTTTCTGCGCGACCAGCTTCGCCAGATTCTTGTACTCCGGCGGCTCGAGGAACTTGAATGAGAGATCCTCCAACTCCCAGCGCATGTTCGCCATGCCGAAGCGATGCGCGAGCGGCGCGTAGAGATCCATCGTCTCCTGCGCGATGCGCTTCCGCTTCTCGTCCGGGAGATAGTCGAGCGTGCGCATGTTGTGCAGGCGGTCCGCCAGCTTGATCAGGATGACGCGAACATCCTTCGCGATCGAGAGCAGCAGCTTGCGGTAGTTCTCGACCTGGCGCTCCTGGGTCGAGCGGAAGGTGATGTTGCCGATCTTCGTCACGCCGTCGACGATCTGCGCCAGGTCTTTGCCGAACTCGCGCTCGACATCTTCGACGGTGACCGACGTGTCCTCGACGACATCGTGGATCAATCCGCTGGCCACGGTCATCGAGTCGAGATGCAGCTCGGCGAGGATCTTGGCGACGGCGACGCAGTGCGAAACGTAGTCCTCGCCCGACGAGCGCTTCTGCCCGAAGTGCGCGCGCTCGCTGAAGTGGTAGGCGCGCGCGAGCAGGTCGGCATCCAGGCGATGCGTCAGCGACGCCTCGTCGAGGTCCCACCCGGGTATGATCTCTCGTAGCGCCGTTGCCGTCATCGACTCCCCTATCGCATCACACCAACCCGATCTCCGCGAAGCTCACGTAGCGTCCTCGTCCGACGATCACGTGATCCCGCACCGGGATGTCGAGCAGCCGTCCCGCGGCTACGAGCTGCTCCGTCACCGCCCGGTCGTCCGCCGAGGGCGTCGGGTCGCCGCTCGGATGATTGTGTACGAGGATGATCGCGGCCGCCCGCTCGGCGATCGCTTCCCGAAACACTTCGCGCGGATGCACGAGCGAAGAGTTCAGGATTCCCCGCGTCACCGTTACGTCGCGCTCCAACCGGTGTTGTGAATCGAGGATCGCGACATGGAACTCCTCAACCGGCAGATCCTCGAGCCGCGGCGCGAACGCCGCGTACACCTCGCGCGGCCCCCGAAGGGGCGCACCCTCGTCACGCGACTCCGACGCCAACCGGCGCCCCAACTCGAGCGCCGCGTGCACCGTCACCGCCCGCACCGGACCAACGCCGGCCAATTCGGTGATCGCGGCAACGGGCTGCAGCGCCAGTCGCCGCAGCGACCCGCCCGCCTGCGCCAGGATCGCCTGCCCGACGTCGATCGCCGACCGCCCTCCACTCCCCGACCCCACGACGATCGCCATCAACTCGATCGAGCTGAGCGATTGGGCACCGAGATTCACCAACCGCTCGCGCGGCCGCTCGGATCGGGGCAACTCCTGAATAGTTAACAGTCTGATCTTCTCTGGGCTAGCCGTGCTCGCGCTCACCGGCGACCGTCGCGTGTTGGAGACGCCGAAGTGATACGCCAGCGGCGACTGCGAACGAGCATCGAACCGTTGCAGCCGCAAGCTGCGCTAGCCGACGGGGAGAAATCCCGCTCGTCCAACGGCCCGCAACGACGCGCGATTGCTCGCCGCCACCGTGACGTACACTCGGTCGACCCGCATCGCCTGGCCCCGAGCTACGAGCCAGTCGAGCGCGGCGGGGAAAATGCCGCGACCGCGATGGGCGCGGTGCGTGAAGGCGTCGTGGACGTACGCCGCGGGAAAGCGCACCCGGCCGGCAATCGATGCGGATAGGAACGTCTCATCGGTCGCCACCCACATGAAGCAGACGAGTTGCCCATTGCCTTCGCCGACAACGCACCGATCCCCGCGCGCCTGCGCGCTATCGAGCAGCGCCGACTGCGAGGCGAAGCACACCGGCATGCGCTCGATCTCCGCCGTCGTCGCCTCGCGAAAGAGCACTGCGGCAAGCGGAGGGGCGCCTACCGCCGCCGTGCCGCACTCGCGCACGAAGCTGAGGTTGCGCGCGCGCAACTCCTCCAGCCGCGGCGTAAGGCGGCGGCGCACCGCGTTCGCACGCGTGCGGATCAGATGCGACAGCGCCGCGCGCAGCGGATCGCTGACGAGCCGGTCCAGACGAGCGGCGAACGACGGACGTGCGACCCGCACCGACAGTCGGGGCGAGTCGGACATATCGATCGCCCAGCCGCGGTCGTACGCCGTACGCCACAGCTCGCGCGCGATGCGCGAAAGCGCCGCCTCCGACGCCTTGTCCGGTGCGCGAACCACCACCGCGTCCGGCGCATCGCGATCGCGCAGCATCGCGTCTACGTTCGCGGCCGAAATGTCACCGGCGCTGGCCATCCGTTCGCGCAACGGCACGAGGCCGAGCACGCGACGGCCAGGCTGGTGAGTGGGTATCACACGCTACCGCAGCGCAGCCCCATGACATTTCTTGAACTTCTTCCCCGACCCGCACGGACACGGATCGTTGCGACCGACCGACGACCAGTCGACGGGCTCGCTCCCCGCCGCATCGGCCGACAGCGAGCGCACGCGACCGGCGCCGATGACCTTCGGCTCGAGCCGAGTGACGGGATCCGGATTGGGCGATTCGTCCGGCCCGATGTCGAGCACCTCTTCCGTGCCGACCGCGCCCTCTCCGGCGCTCTCGTCGTCGGGCACGTCTTCGAGAATGCCAAGCGCGTTGTAGCGCTTGGTCGGCCGGCGCCCGCCGCCGTCGTTCGAGCGCGATGCGTTACCGTAGCCGCTGTAGCCACCCGTCGTCTCCGGCTGCGGCTCGAACATCAACTGCACCTTCAAGAAGCGCTCGGCGAACGTGTTGTAGATGTCGTGCATCAGATCCACGAACATCGTGTACGCCTCGTGCTTGTACTCGATGAGCGGATCCTTCTGTCCCCACGAGCGGTAGTGGATCGCCGCGCGCAGCTGATCGAGATCGTAGAGGTGATCCTTCCACTTCTCGTCGATGACGTTGAGTGTGACGAGTGCGAGGAGACGGTCGGCGTACTCGCCGAGGCTCGCCATCTTCGTCTCGTACGCGGCGACGCCGGCGGTACGCACGGACTCGACGTATTCCGACGGCATGCTGAGCTTCTGCGCCGCCGTGTCTTCCAGCTCGGGAACGGTCAAGAGGTACTTCATCAGCAGCTCTTGCCGCAGCAGCGCCGCGTCGATGTCCTCCGGATTCTCGTACGCGGCGACGAACGTCTCGGCGCGACGCTCGACCGCCTTCTCGATCATCTTGATCGCTTCGCCTTTCAGCTCTTCGCCGCCGTCGAGCGCGAAGGCGCGCAAGGAGTAGATGACCTCGCGCTGCTGGTTCATCACATCGTCGTACTCGAGCAGCCGCTTGCGCGATTGGAAGTTCTGCTCTTCGACACGCTTCTGGGCCTGGCCGATCGAGCGCGTGATCAGCGGATGCGTCAGCACTTCGCCATCCTGCGCGCCCATGCGATCCATCAGCTTGGCGATGCGCTCGGAGCCGAACAGCCGCATCAGATCGTCTTCGAGCGACAGGAAGAACTGCGACGCGCCCGGATCGCCCTGGCGGCCCGCGCGACCGCGCAGCTGGCGATCGATGCGCCGCGACTCGTGCCGCTCCGAGCCGATGATGTGCAGACCACCGCACTCCTCGATCTCGACGTCCTTGTTGTCTTGGTCCTTCACCGTCGACGGCTTCGCGACGGTCACGCCCGGCGCGAGTTTGATGTCGGTGCCTCGGCCGGCCATGTTCGTCGCGATGGTGACCGCGGCGGGCTGTCCCGCACCGGCGACGATCTCCGCCTCGCGCTGGTGATACTTCGCGTTCAGCACGTTGTGCTTGAGGCCGGCGCGCTGGAACATGCGCGACAGCGTCTCCGACACGTCGACGTTCACCGTACCGACGAGCACCGGGAACCCGAGATCGTGGAGGCGCTGCGTCTCCTCGAGAATCGCGTTGTACTTCTCACGCCGCGTCTTGTAGATCAGATCGTGGCGGTCGTCGCGCACCACCGGTTTGTTGGTCGGAATGACCGCGACCTCGAGACCGTAGATCTGATGAAACTCGGTCTCCTCCGTCTCGGCCGTTCCCGTCATGCCCGCGAGCTTCTCGTACATGCGGAAGTAGTTCTGGATGGTGATCGTGGCGAGCGTCTGGGTTTCGCCTTTCACCTGCACGCCTTCCTTCGCTTCGACGGCCTGATGCAGTCCCTCGCTCCAGCGGCGTCCCGGCATCGTGCGCCCGGTAAACTCGTCGACGATCAGAACCTGCTCCTCCTGCACGACGTAGTTCACATCCTTCTCGTACAGCGCGTGCGCTCGCAGCAACTGGTGCACGATGTTGAGCTTCTCGCTCTTGATCGCGTACTCGCGCTCGATCCCCGCGCGCGCCTCGAGCTTCTCCGGCGGCGACATGTCCGGATCGCGATCGACCCGGTGAATCGACTCCGAGATGTCGGGCAGGAGGAACGCGTCGTGATCGCTCGGCGACAGGTAGTCGACGCCTTGATCGGTCAGGTGCACCGTGTGGCCGCGCTCGTCGAGCACGAAGAGCAACCGCTCCTCGATGTCGGCGAACTGACGCTTCGAGGCCGTCACCTTTCGATCGGAGAGGTGGTCGAGCTCCATCTTCTGCACGAGCATTTTGTTGCCCTGCTCCTGCAGCACCTTGAGCAGCCGCTTGTTCTTCGGCGAGCCGAGCTGCGCCTGATAGAGCCGTAGCGCGGCTTCATCGGTGTCGCCCTGCTCGAGCGCGCGCTCGCCCTCGGCCACCAACGCGTTGGCGATGTCCTGCTGACGGCGCACGAGGTTCGCCACCGAGCTGTTGTACTCGCGATACTGGCCGTCGTTCTCCTCACTGCCCACCGGTCCGGAGATGATGAGCGGCGTGCGCGCTTCATCGACCAGCACCGAGTCCACTTCGTCGACGATCGCGTACCAGTGCGCGCGCTGCACGCGCTGGGCGAGATCGGTCACCATGTTGTCGCGCAGATAGTCGAAGCCGAACTCGTTGTTCGTGCCGTACGTGATGTCGTCGAGGTAGGCGGCGCGACGCTCGGGCGTACCGGGCTCCGTGTCGTCGATGCAGCCGACCGTGAGGTCGAGCCACTTATAGACGTGCCCCATCCACTGCGAGTCGCGCCGCGCGAGATACGAGTTCACCGTGACGAGGTGCGTCCCGCGTCCGGCGAGCGCGTTGAGATAGAGTGGCAGCGTAGCGACGAGCGTCTTGCCCTCACCCGTCGCCATCTCGGCGATCTTCCCTTCGTGCAGCTGGATGCCGCCGATCAGCTGGACGTCGTACGGCACCATGTCCCACGTCATGTCACGGCCGGTGACCGAGATGGTCGAGCCGAGCAGACGGCGACAGGCCTCGCGCACCGTGGCGAATGCTTCTGGTAGGATCTCGTCGAGCGCCTCGGAGATCACCTCGCGCAGGTCGCCCTCGAGGCCACCGCGTCCGTCGCCGCCATGGAGCTCGGCGTCGATGCTCTCGCGCTCGGCCGCGTCGGCGGTGTCGTGCTTCCGTTGCTTGAGCCCGGCGATCTTCTGCTCGAGGTCGCCCGTTTTCGCGGCGATCTCTTCGCGGAACTTCGCGGTCTGCCGGCGCAGCTCGTTCTCGGACACTTGCTGGAGGCGCGCGTACTGCTCGTTGATCTCGTCGATGATCGGACTGACGCGCTTGAGCTCTCGCTCGTGCCGCGTGCCGAAGATCGCCGTCAAAATTGGTTTTAGCATTGCTGTCCTCTATCGATACAACGTCGTCGATTCGATGTATGCGGCAACCGCGTCGGGAACGAATCCCCTGATCGACCGGCCGGCTTTCACGCGGGAGCGAATCTCGGTCGATGAGACATCCACCAACCGCGTCGTCACGCGCTGAGCCCAGGCCGGCGCACCGCCGGTTGGCCGCGCTAGCACCACGATGTCAGCGAGCGCGCGAATCCGGTCGGGCTCTCGCCACGACTCGAATTGCGCTGCCGCATCCTCGCCCACCAGCAGAAATCGCGTTGCATCGGGAAAGCGCCCGGCGTATCCGGCGACCGTGTCCACCGTGAAAGATAACCCTGCCCGGTGAACTTCCACGTCGTCGACCACGAACCTCGGGTCGCCTTCCACCATCAGCGATACCATTGCCAGTCGATCCGCCGGCGGCGCCTGAACAGTGCCGACCTTGAACGGCTGCGACGCGGCGGGAATCCAGACGAGCTGATCCAGATCGAGCGCCTCGTACGCGTCGACCGCCGCCAACAGATGACCGAGGTGGGGCGGATCGAACGTGCCGCCGAACAGGCC
>JALZAE010000341.1 GCA_030948535.1 Gemmatimonadota bacterium
CGGCCGATGTGCTGCTGCACCTCGGAAACCACGCGGACTTCGTTGCCGTCGATGTTCGAGTTGATCTCGAGCGCGTTGAGCAGCTCGGGAAGCTGGTCGGTCTCGAACTCGACGTCGAGCACCGGTCCGATGACCTGGACGACTCTGCCCGTGTGGCTCGCGGTGGCGGTGGCGGTAGCGGTGGCCATTCGAATTATTCCGTCAAAGTGAAAGGTCGAACTCTCGGTGCTTGCGACCTGCTAGCCTAGCGTGCTAACCCAGCGCTTCCGCGCCGCCGACGATCTCGGCGATCTCCTGCGTGATCTGCGCCTGCCGCGCGCGATTGTAAGTGCGGCGCAGCAGGTTGAGCATGTCGCCGGCATTGTCCGTCGCGCTCTTCATCGCGGTGCGCCGCGCGCCCTGCTCGCCCGCGGCCGTCTCGACCAGCGCGCGATACACGGCGTTGCGCACGTAGAGCGGCAGCAGCTCGGTGAGAATGTCTTCGGCCGAGGGAAAAAGCAGGTAATCGTGCTGCGTCTTCACCTCTTTCTTTTTCTCTGGCGGCGCGACCGGCAGAATGCGGTCGGTCGTCGGCGGCGTGGAGAGGGGCGAGTTGTATTTCGCGTAGATCAGATAGACTGCGTCGATCTTGCCGGAGATGAAATCGCCCATGACATCGGTGATCAGCTCGCTGGCGTTCTCGGCCGTCGGCTTATCGGTGATGTCCGTACGCTGCGTTTTCATCGCGCGGTTGATGTAGCGGAAGAACCCGGCGCCCTTTCGGCCGACGACGTGCAGCTCGACCTCGACCTGCTCGCTGTCGAGCCGCTTGAGGAGGTTGCGCGATTCCTTGATCAGGTTCGCGTTGAAGGCGCCGGCCAATCCGCGGTTCGATGTCAGCAGCAGTACCGCGGCGCGTCGCTCCTTCGCCGGCTGCCGAAGCAGCGGGAAGGATTCGGCCAGCGCCGGCGAGTAGAGATCGGCGATCACTTCACGCAGCGCCTTCGCATATGGGCGAGCCGCGACGACGCGGTCCTGCGCGCGCTTGAGCTTGGACGTCGCCACCATTTCCATGGTGCGCGTGATCTTGCGCGTGCTCTCGACGGACTTGATCCGTCCCTTCAGCTCACGGCCTTTCGCCATCGCTCGTGCTCCTCAGCGCGCTGCGATCAGCGCGCGCCAGCGGGTGCGCCAGCGGGAACCGCCGCCGCTTCACGCGCGCCGGCCGCCGTGAGCGCGGGCTTCGCCGTGCTCGTCTTCGTCGCCTTGAACGCGGTAATGGCGCGCTTGATCTCTTCCTCGAGCTCCTTGCTGAGACTCTTCTCGTTGCGGATCCGGTCGCCGACCTGCGGATGCTGCGCACCGATGAACTGGAGGAACTCCGTCTCCCAACCGCGAACCTGATCCACGGCGACGTCATCGAGATAGCCGTTCGTGACGGCGTAGATGATCGCGACTTGCTGCTCCACCGGCATCGGCCGGTATTGCGGCTGCTTCAGCACTTCGACGATGCGCGCCCCGCGGTCGAGCTGCTTGCGCGTCGCCTGGTCGAGGTCGGATGCGAACGCGGCGAACGCTTCCAGCTCGCGATACTGCGCGAGGTCGAGACGTAGACGGCCGGCGACCTGCTTCATCGCCTTGATCTGCGCGTTGCCACCGACGCGCGAGACGGAGATGCCGACGTTCACGGCAGGCCGCGTTCCCGCGTAGAACAAGTCGGCCTCGAGGAAGATCTGGCCGTCCGTGATCGAGATGACGTTCGTCGGGATGTAGGCGGACACGTCGCCCGCCTGCGTCTCGATCAGCGGCAGCGCGGTGAGGGAGCCGCCCGCCTTGAAAATCGTCTTGTTGTCGACGATCGATGTATCTTCGCTCATCTTCGCGGCGCGCTCGAGCAGACGCGAGTGGAGATAGAAGACGTCCCCCGGGTACGCTTCACGACCCGGCGGACGACGGAGCACGAGCGAGAGCTGTCGATACGCGGCCGCCTGCTTCGACAGGTCGTCGTAGACGCAGAGCGTCGCCTGCCCCTCGTGATACATGAAGTACTCGGCCATGGCGCAGCCGGAATAGGGCGCGATGTACTGCATCGGCGCGGGCGTGTCCGCCGCGGCGACGACCACGATGGTGTACTCCATCGCGCCCGCCTGGCGCAGCCGCTCGACCGTTGCGGCTACGGTGGATCCCTTTTGGCCGATGGCGACGTAAACGCAGACGACGCCCTGCCCCTTCTGATTGATGATCGTGTCGATGGCGATCGCCGTCTTGCCGATGCCGCGGTCGCCGATGATCAGCTCGCGCTGGCCACGACCGATCGGAATCATAGAATCGATCGCCTTGATCCCGGTCTGCATCGGCTCCTTCACGGGCTGCCGCACGATGATGCCGGGCGCTTGCGATTCGACCTTGCGCGTGTTCTTCGCGTTGATCGGACCCAAGCCATCCTGCGGGATCCCGAGCGGATCGACGACGCGGCCAATGAGCTCCGGACCGACCGGCACCTCGAGCACGCGCTTGGTGCGGCGGACTTCGTCGCCCTCGCGAAGCACGAGATAGTCGCCGAGGATGACGGCGCCGATGTTGTCTTCCTCGAGATTGAGCGCGAGGCCGGTGATCTTGGCGTTCGTCTCTGAAGAAGTGATCTCGAGCATCTCGCCTGCCATGACGCTGAGCAAGCCGTAAATGCGGGCGATCCCGTCCTTCACCTCGAGAATCGTCCCGACCGATTCGACGTCGAGCTCGCGCAGATCGGCAGCTTCGATCTCGCGCAGCAGGATGTCCTTGATTTCGGCGGGGCGGAGCGTCGTTTCGGAAGCCATACGCGGGGTGCTCACGGGCAAGGGTACGAGGTTGTCGCCTGCTTGTGAAAATTATCACAAGCTCGGGTTTGACACAAGAGGCAGGGTGTACCGGCGCTCCGCACTGCCGCATTTTCGGCGCCGTCTCTTA
>JALZAE010000360.1 GCA_030948535.1 Gemmatimonadota bacterium
CAGCCGTCGGTCGATTTCGACATCGGCTATCCGGGCGAAGCGTGGGTGAAAGGCGTCACCGCCGCGGCGAACAAGCTCATCGAGCTCGGCATCGCCGACTCGTCCAAGCTCGGCGTGCACGGCACGAGCTACGGCGGCTACGCCACGAACCTGTTGATCACACAGACGAATCGCTTCAAGGCCGCGATCAACATCTCCGGCAAGGTCGATGTGATCTCCTTCTACACCGACTCGCCGAGGCTCGGCGTACGCAACATTCACGCGGCGGAGAAGAGCCAGGATCGCATCGGCGCCACACTCTGGCAGCAGCCGCAGAAATACGTGCAGCAGTCGGCGATCATGTTCGCCGATCGCATCACCACGCCACTCCTGCTCCTCACGGGCGAGCAGGATCAGAACGTTCCTTCCGACAACACGCGCGAAATGTTCTACGCGCTGCGTCGCCTCGGAAAAGAAGTCGTCTGGGTGAACTACATGAACGGCGGGCACGGCGCCGGCAACGCCAGCGTCTCGGACTACGTCGACTACCTCGGCCGCATCCTCGGCTGGTACGACAGCCATCTGAAGAAAGACGCGCCGAAGGGCGTGGCTTCGCTCGAGCAGTGAGGCTCGCGCGCTCGATAGCGCTCGCCGCGCTCGTCATCGCTCCGGCGATCGCGGCGCGCGCCCAGGCCGCGCCGCCGACCACGCCTCCAGGCACCGACATCTTTCTTGCGTCGCTCACCGAGCGCGCGGGGCAGATCAGGATTGGTACGCCGGTCAACATCACGCACCGCGATGGCTACGACAATCAGCCGTCGTTCACCCCCGACGGGCGTTCCATTCTGTACACCGTGCGCGCCGATTCACAGAGCGATATCTGGCGCTACGACATCGCGGCGAAGAAGTCATCGCAGGTCACGCATACGCCGGAGAGCGAATACTCGGCGACCGTGATGCCGGGCGGACGGACATTCAGCGTTATTCGCGTGGAGCGCGACTCGACGCAGCGCCTCTGGAAGTTCGCCATGAACGGCGGCAGTCCCGCCCTCGTGCTCGAGCAGATCAAGCCGGTCGGCTATCATGCGTGGGTAGACGATTCGACACTCGTGCTCTTCGTGCTCGGCCGTCCGTCGATGCTGCAACGCGCGAACGCGCGCACGGGCGAGGCCAAGGTGGTGGCGCACAACATCGGCCGGGCGCTGCTCAAGATGCCCGGCAAGCACGCGGTGAGCTTCGTGCAGAATGACTCCGCGGCCGGCGCGCGGATCATGATGCTCGACCTCCGCTCGGGCGCCGTGACGCCGGTCGCCCCATTGCCCGAGGCGAACGAATACCACGCGTGGACGAAAGGTGGTGCGCTGCTGGCGACGCAGCGCGGCACCGTGCTGCGCTGGAGCCCGTCCGCGAAATCGTGGAGCGCCATCGCGACATTCACGGATCCGACCCTCGGCAAGCTGTCGCGCATCGCGATCAGCCCGGCCGGAGACCGCATCGCGTTGGTCGCCGAGCAGCCGAAGTAGGTCCCGGGGCTGGCGTCTGCAAATTGCAGGTCAGAATCGTCCGGGAAGCGTCAACGCGGATTGCTGCTGCACAAACAGGCCCATACCTTCGCGATGACCGCTCGCCGCCGTGCCTGCTGTACGGCCGCGCCGGATCACCATTTGGCACCGAGGTCCGCAATGTCCTCATCACGTGCCCCGGGACGCCGCATCGCATTGGCGCTGAGCGCGATAGCCATAGCCGCGTCCCTGCCCGCGTGTCGCACGATGAATCCCGGGCCCGAGCACGCCTCCAACGCGCCGACCAACAGGATGATCACCGAAGATCAGATCGAGCGCACCGGCGCGCGCTCGGCCTGGGATCTGGTGCGCGCGACGGTCCCGTTCACCTCGTTCTCCGAGACGCGCCAGGGAATGCCGACGCGCATGCGCCGCCGCGGCAAGTCGAGCATCTACTTGAACGATGACATGCGGATATTGCTCGACGGCACGCCACTCGAGGACATCACGCCGCTGCGCGACATTCCGGCATTCGACATTGCAAGCATCGAAGTCCTCTCCGGCATCGACGCCACCACGCGCTTCGGAACCAACTACGGTTCGGGGGCCGTCATCATCCACACAAAGGTCGGCACCTACGCGGAGCGAGACTCGACGTCGAGCTGATTGAACGAAGCGCCGAACGGTAAAAGCGCCGCGGGTGACCATCACTCGCGGCGCTTTGTACATCGCTCAGCCGCAGATACGAGCGTTGGACAAGGTCGATCCGCGGGCAGCCGGGCGCGCGCGCCAGCGATACGCGTGCTTCGACCACTTTGGCGAAGATCCGCAGGCGTACGGCTACGCCGCCGGCATCGGCATCGTCGAGACGTGCGAGGAGGATGCGGTGCGGCAGCTCGTCGAGCTGCGCCAGCGCGTCGCGGCGGCCGCGCGCGAGGATGCCGGCACCGAGCCGGACGAGCTCTTCTTCGCCGAGCAGAACGCGCGGCTCGTCCTCAACGCGGAGCGGTACTATCGCTCGATGTTCCGCGCGCGCGTGTCGTCGTGGACCTGCGCGATCAGCACATGGCCGAGACACTCGGTGCGTTGGTCACACATTTGAGCGCTGACGGCGACGAGCGAAGATCGTCGCCCGGGCGCACAACTCCCACCTCGGCGACGCCCGCGCCACACAAATGGGCGACGACGGAGAGCTGAACGTGGGCCAGCTCGTCCGAGAGCGCTACGGCGACGCCGCCTTGCTGCTCGGTTTTACCACCTACGCCGGCACCGTCACGGCGGCGAGCGATTGGGATGCGCCGGCGGAGCGGAAGCGCGTGCGGCCGGGATTGCCCGAGAGCTATGAGGCGCTCCTGCACGAGACAGGCGAACGGAATTTCCTGCTCGACCTGCGCGGTAATCCGGAACTAGCGGAGGCGCTCGCCGAGCCGCGGCTGGAGCGGGCCATCGGCGTGATCTATCGTCCGAGACCGAGCGCATGAGCCACTATTTCGAGGCGCGTCTCGCCGAGCAGTTCGACGTAGTCATCCACTTCGACGTGACGCGCGCCGTCGAGCCGCTCGAGCGAACGCCGAAGTGGCACGATGCCGACGTCGCCGAGACCTTCCCGAGCGGCCTGTAGCCTCAATCGATGTAGAGCTCTTTCTGGGTGCGCAGATTCGACCCGGTCAAGCGCACTCTGATCGGTAAGTCGCCGACCACAGGCGCGACCATCCGTCCGATGAGCCCGAAGGCGGCGACGTTGTTGGGATCCTTCCACGCGTCGTCCTGGATCACGAAGGATATGGTGGTCCAGTCGGATTCCTTTGCCAGCGTCGTCGATACGCCGCGATCGGTGAAGTAGCCCGCGCCCTTGAGCGCTTCGCCGAGCGCGCGCGCATCCTGCTCCGTGGCGTTGCCCGAGTAGAACACCTCGTCCTTCGTGCCGATCACGACTTTCTTTCGCAACGCCATGGCCGGCGCGAGATAAACGCTCGCGATCACGACGAGCGCGAGGACTGCCGCGCCGATTCCAATCCACATCCCCTTGGATGTCTTTGCCACCGTTCTCGGCGGCGGATAGACGGGCGGAATGGGTGGTGGCCCGAAAGGAGGAACGGGCGGCGGTCCTTGCGTTTGATCCGACGCGGCCGCTACGAGCGGCGAGCCGCAGTCGCCGCAAAATCTCCGATCGGCGGTGTTGGCCGCGTTGCATTTCGGGCAGTTAATCGATCCGGTCGCGCTGTCGGCAACACTCATGGGGTGCTCACCTCAGTGGGAATGGCGCGCCAGTGCTGCATCTCATTCAAGAAAGCGCGAATTCGTGCCGGCGGGGATCACGGTGCGTCTGGCAGTGCGTAGTCGAACTCGTAGAAGTGTTTCTTGTCGACGATGTTGATCTTCATCGAGCCAGTGAGGCCGGCGAGCTGACCCGTGCCCGACTCCGGTGAGACGTTGACCGTAAGCTGCTGTCCGTCGCGTGTCGAGATCCCGGTGTGATTCAGCACGAACGTCCCGCCGCGGCCGCCGAGCGTGGCCGAGACCTTTTCGATCGCCACATAGACGGCCGAGCCATTGTCCGCGGTGAATGCCGCGAGCATCTCACCCTTGCTCGTGCCGTCGAGATCGCCATGAAAGTGCTTGTCGATTGACATCCGTCCGATGCCGCCCTCCGCGGCTTTGTCGGAGGGAGTCTGCGGGGTGATCGTCACGTCGAATGCGCCGCTGGCATGCGCGGTCACGGATGATACTCCCGCTCGGTGTGTCCCTTGAGCTGCGACGGATAGAAGTACACCTCGCGCAGATCGCCCGTGCTGTAGCGCTTCGCTTGATCGTTGAAGTGCGGCGACGCCGGATTTCCGCTCTCGCCGCCGGCCGTGATCGCTCGGGCTCGCACGCTGTCGCCGAACTCGACGATCGCCACGAAGCTGTTTCCGTTCGTGCCGTACATCTTCTTCGTGTTCTTGTAGGCGCGCGCGCCGAACGAGGCGAGCGAGCCCCATCGCGCCGACGTGAAGCCGACCGGAATGCTCGGACCCGCATCGTTGAATGGATGCACGATGTCGTCGGTCAGACGCTGGAAGCGATTGATGTCGCCCCATGGCGTCTTCCAGCTGCCGAAGTCTGCCGTCAGTTTGCCCGACGCCGCGTCCAACGCCTGCAGCATCTGGGTTGGCGTCGCCTTGGTCGCGATGTAGTCGTCGCCCGACATCGCCGCCAACCGTGCCTCCCCGCCCACGCGCCGCGAGATCTCATCGCCCCAGTACACGGCGAGCGAGGTCGGGACCGACGCCGCGGACCAGCGGAAATCCCAGCCTTTCAGCATAGCCATTTGCTCCGAGAGCTTGGCCTTCAGCGGATCGCTCGCCGGCGTATGGTCGTACGCCTTCACGAGCGCGGGAATGATGTCGGCGAAGACCGGCAGATAGCTGTCGTACGCCGCGGCCCTCAGTGACTCGATCGTGAAGTCCTTCTTGTTCGACAGGACGCGGATCGCGTGGATGCCGCGCGCGTTCTCACCCCCGGTCTGCATGTACGCCGGATAGTCGCTCTTCTTGGGACTGCTCGGGCCCGCGGCCGAATAGGGCCAGTTGTTCGTGTTGAACAGCCAGCCGCTCGGGGGATTCAACAGGTGCGGGCTCTCTTCCACGCCGTGAATCCCCTTCCACTCCGTTGCGGGATCGCTGCCGTCCACCGGTTTCGTCCAGTCGAACCTGGGATCGCGTTTCGGGATGAAGTTGCCGTGGAAGTACGCGATGTCACCGTCGGCGTCGGCGAAGATCGTGTTGTTCGATGAGTTCGTGTGCAGCTCCATCGTCTGCCGGAACGACTTGTAGTCGCGCGCCTTGATGCGCGAGTACGACTGCGTCAATGCTTTCACCGGCTCCTGCATCATGCGCACCGCTATCCACTTTCCATCGGCCTTTCGGACGATGGGACCGTGCTGAGTCCGGAACACCGTGAACTCTTTTTTCGCTATGCCGTTCGCCGTCTTGTACGGCACGGTGACCTTGGTCGCGGTCACCGGACGCTCTTCGTTGCCGTACTTGTAGAAGTAGCGATCACCCTTCTTCACCACCGTCTCGAGGTACTCGTCGACATCGTCGACGCCGCTCGTGGTGTGCATCCACCCGACGCGCGCGTTGAATCCCTGATAGATGAAGAACTGCCCCCAGGTCACCGCGCCGTAGGCGTTGAGGCCCTCGTCGCTCGTCACCTGTACTTCCGCCCGGAAGAAGAACGACGTGTGTGGGTTGATGAGCAGCAGAGCGTGATGCGCGAGTGTATTCGATGGCGCGATGGCGATAC
>JALZAE010000315.1 GCA_030948535.1 Gemmatimonadota bacterium
CAACTCCGGCATGCCGCTCAACATCGCTGCCGCCATCGTCGTCAAGAAAATCATGGAGCGCGATCACATACCCGGCACGCTCATCCTCTGGCCCGGCGTCGCCGAAGAATTGATGTCGGGGAAGGCGTGGCTCGTGCGCGCCGGCGTCTTCAAGGACGTAGATATCACACTCTTCACGCACGTCAGCAGCGACTTCGGCGTGTCGTGGGGACAGTCGAGCTCAAACGCGCTCATCTCGGCCATCTTCAAGTTCAAGGGTTCGAGCGCGCACGCGGCGGGCGCACCGTGGCGCGGCAAGAGCGCGCTCGACGCCGTGATGCTCATGGCGACGAGTTGGGAATTCCACCGCGAGCACATGCCGCTTCCGCAGCGCTCGCACTACGTCATCCCCGATGGCGGCGACCAGCCCAACGTCGTGCCGAGCACGGCCAGCATCTGGTTCTACTTCCGGCAGACGGACTACGAGAAGACGCTCGCCATGTTCGAGGACGCGAAGAAGATGGCGACCGCCGCGACGATGATGACCGGCACGGCGATCGACACGATCATGATGGTCGGGTCGGGATGGAGCGGCCACTTCTCGCGGCCGGTCGCCGAGGCGATGTACGAGAACATCAAGAAGGTCGGCATGCCGGCGTGGGACGAGAAAGATCAGGCGCTGGCCCATGGAATTCAGCGCGAGCTCACCGCTCCGGACAGCGGACTGAGCACGCGCGATGCTCGGCTGGAAGGGCCGGTGCCGGAAGCTCAGCGAATGGGCGGCGGCTCCGATGACATCGGCGACGTGAGCTGGACCGTGCCGACGATCACGCTGCGCTATCCGTCCAACATTCCGGGATTGCCGGGACACAACTGGGCGAACGCGATCTCGATGGCGACGCCGATCGCGCACAAGGGCGTGGTGGCGGGCGCGAAGGCGCAGGCGATGACGATGCTCGACATCCTGCTCACGCCGCAGATCGTCACCGACGCCTGGGACTACTTCAATACCGTCCAAACGAAGACGACCAAGTACAAGCCCTTTTTTGCCTCCACCGACAAGCCGCCGATCTGGCTCAACGCCGGCATCATGGAGAAGTATCGCCCCGAGATGCGGAAGCTCTACTACGATCCCAAGAAGTTCGGATCGTACTTGCAACAACTCGGTATTGAGTATCCGACGGTGAGGAAGGTGGTGCAGTAAGAGAAGGCGTTAGGTGCTAGGTGTCAGGTCCCAGGACGCCAGCTGGATCTCCCTGCCGTCCTAGCACCTGGCACCTGACACCTAGCCCCTCGGTATCGTCAGCGTCAGCGCCGCCCCATTCCCCGGCGTGCTCCACGCCGTCAGGTCGCCGCCCATCCCGCGGGCGAGGGAGCGGCTGATCGCGAGGCCGAGTCCGACCCCGTCGCGCTCACCCACGGGGGGTGTCGTCAGCTGCACGAAGGGCTCGAAGATGCTCTCGAGCTTGCCGACAGGAATGCCGATGCCCGTGTCACGCACGTGGATGCAGACGGAGGTCGGCTCGCTCGGGCAGGCGCCAACTTCGACGGTAATGCGGCCGTTCGCCGGCGTGAATTTAATCGCGTTGGTGAGCAGGTTGATCAGAATCTGGGTCAACTTCTCGCGATCGGCGCGAACGGTCAGCGGCTGGGTCGCGCTCTCGGTCAGTTCGCAGCGCAGCGAGCCCGCCTTCACCAGCGGTGCCACCATCGACTCGACGTCGGCGAGCGCGCTCGCCAGCGACACGTCCTCGATCGCGTACTCGACGTGACCCGCTTCCGCGCGCGAGAGGTTCAAGAGGTCGTTGATCAAGCCGAGCAAGTGGCGCTGGCTGCGCTGCACACGCGCGAGCGCGTCGCGCTGCGGGTCGGTTACCGGTCCGTGCACACCCATCTCGACCAGCTGGACATGGCCGCCGATGGCGTTGAGCGGCGTGCGCAGCTCGTGGCTCATGACGGCGAGGAACTCGCTCTTTGCGCGGTTCGCCGTTTCCGCCGACTGCAGGGCGTCGCGCAGTGCCATCTCGAGCTGCTTGCGGCGCTCGATCTCCGCCTCGAGCGAATGCGCGCGCTGCTGCAGTCGGCTGATCTCGAGCGAGCGCGCGTCGTTGTCGATGCGGAGGTATCGCTCGGTCGGGATGACGTGCTCGTGCTGCCGGCAGACCTGCTCGAAGCCGTGCGTGTGCGCTTCGTTTGGAAAACCGCCCAAGGAGTACGCGCACAGCAGCGCAAACGAATGCGACTTCGCCATGTCGTTCCAAATCGCCTCGAGCTTGATCGCTCCATCGCAGTTGCCTTCACGCCACAGCACGTCCACCATCTCGCCATAGAGACGAAGGGTGGCGTCCGGCTTGATGCGGCGGCTGCGTTCGAGCACCATCCCAAGCGTCGCGCGGCATCGCTCGGGGTTCGGAAGCCCGTTCTCCATGAAGGTCGAGAGCGTGTCGCTCGCGTCGAGAAGCGTGAGCCGTCCGGTCCTGCAGGCTCGCTCGACTGGAAGACCTTTGGCGTTGAGCCGGGATAGAAACGCCTGCCGATGCGGCTCCGTCGCGATCGCGATCAGCGGCTGGCCGGCGGCGAATCCGCCCGCGAGGTAGTCGGCGACGGATTCCGCCAGATAGTCATCGTGCTCGTAGAATTGCACGACGTGCGTGGATCCGGAACCGTCGGGACGGCGAGGCTCTGCGGAGCGGTCGGGAGCGGTCGAGCTCGAGCGGCTAGCGGCGTGGGGCACGGCTATCTCTCATGAGAATCTGTTCAACATTCGCACTCCGGGACACCCTTGGCAACCCCGCATGGCGGAGTAGCAAAGTGCGAGCGGCCCTCCTGTGTTGCCCCCGCTGGCGCGCCATAGCGACCTGATCCCAACCATCCACGCGCATCGCGTGTCAAATCGCCAACGCTCCCCTTGACGGTCGAAAGGAGCGATCCCATAATTCCTTTCGACCGTCGAAAGGAAGAGGCGATACCATGGCAATCCGTACATCCTGGGCACGCGATTTCCTCGCGCGCATCACCGGCTCCATCCGCCGGCGCGGCGTCGAGCAGCGATTGGCCGAAGAGATCACGTTCCACGTCGAGATGCAGGCCGAGAAGAACGTCCGGCTCGGGATGGACCCCGACGACGCGCGTCGCGCCGCCCTGGTCAGCTTCGGCGGGAACGAACAATGGAAGGAGGCGGCGCGGGACGAATATCGCAGCCGGCCGGTCGAGAACTCTCTGCAGGACGTCCGCTACGCGACGCGCTCGCTCCGCTCGGCGCCGGCGTTCAGCATCACCGCGGTGCTCGCTCTCGCGCTCGGCATCGGCTCGGCGGCGGCGGCGTTCTGTCTGCTGGAGGGTGTGTGGTGCTGCGCCCGCTGCCCTACGCCGATCCCGGCCCACCGTCGCCGGTGCCGCGCCGCTGCCAAAGGGCGACGAGCCGATGGCGCAGACGCACACCGTCGATGAGGGCTATTTCGCGGCGCTGCACGTTCCCCTCGTGCACGCGGGCGCACCTTCGTCGACCGCACCAACGCGACATCCCCTGGCGTCGTGATCATCAACGAAGCCTTGGCGCGGCAGATGTGGCCGGGACAAAATCCGCTCGGACAGCGCATCATCACGAGGACGCGCAACATCGGCCCGCTCGGCAAGCGCCTGATCGCCGAGGACGAGCACGAGATCGTCGGCGTGGTGCGCGACGTCAAGAACACATCGCTGCGCAACGCGGCCGAGCCGGCGATGTTCTTCGCCGAGCGCCAGTTTCCGTTCCGGAAAATGTTCATCGTGGTGCGGGGGCGCGGCGAGCCGGCGCGATTGGCGGGCGTCGTCAGCGACGAGGTGCGCCGGCTCGACCCAGGGCTCTCGGTCGCCGACGTCAAGTCGATGGAGCGCGTGCTCGCAACATCGGTCGACCCGCCGCGTTTCGTGATGTTGTTGCTGAGCGTGTTCGCCATGCTCGCGCTGACGCTCGCGGCGGTGGGGATCTACGGCATCCTCACGTACCTGGTCAGCCATCGGGGCCGCGAGATCGGCATCCGTCTGGCGTTGGGCGGCGAGCCGCGTGACATGCTGCGCATGATCGTGCGCGAAGGTCTCGGACTCGCGCTGACGGGTTGTGCGATCGGCGCGGCGGGCGCGTACATCGCGGGCCGCTCACTCACCGGATTTCTCTACGGCGTCACACCCGGCGATCCCCTCACGCTGGGCGGCGTGATCGCGGTCGTGATGCTGGTGGCGTTCGCCGCGTGCGTGATCCCGGGGCGCCGAGCGTCGGCGCAGGATCCTGTCGCGGCGCTCGGGGAGAATAACGGATCACCGCACGATCACTGAACATCGACCGGAATGAACGAATGAGCGAGCGCGAGCGGAACGATGTGCTGCAGGGCACTCTCGACATGCTCGTTCTCAAGGTGCTGCAGCTCGGTACGCTGCACGGCTGGGGGATCACCGAGCGCCTCGAGACGGGATCGAAGCAGCTATTGCAGGTGGGGCAAGGCTCGCTCTATCCGGCGCTCTATCGTCTGGAGCGCCAGGGATTGATCACGTCGAGCTGGAAGACGACGGAGAACAACCGCCGCGCGCGGTACTACGCGCTCACGCCCGCCGGGCG
>JALZAE010000390.1 GCA_030948535.1 Gemmatimonadota bacterium
GCAGTCCGCCGTGAATGACGCGCGCACGAACCTTTGGATGCACGACATCGAGCACGACCAGCTCGATCAGGCCGTCGTCCATCAATATGCGATCGCCGACGTGCACGTCGTCGGCCAATGCGTCGTAGGTTACCGGGAGCTCGGCGCCGGCGGCGACATGCTCGGGGGCGAGCGTGAGATCGGTGCCTTCGCCGAGTGTGACGGCCTCGGGCAGATTACCGACGCGGATGCGTGGTCCCTGAAGATCACCGAGGATCGCGACCGGGCGGCCGAGCTCCCGCGCGACGGCGCGGACGGTCGCGATGGTGGCGGCGTGCGTCTCGTGCGTCCCGTGCGAGAAGTTGATTCGAGCGACGTTGAGGCCGGCTTCCATCAGCGAGCGGATCGCTTCCGGAGTGGATGATGCGGGGCCCAGCGTGCAGACGATCTTGGTGCGAGCAATGTGCGAAGAAGGCACGACGGATTGGCGAAGGTGTGTGCGGCGGAAGTAATTCGTGCGTTTGTGGGCACGCAAGCGCGCCTGGCCCGGCAGTCGAACGATGTTTGCGACGTCCCTTAACGTACGCGCCTTCGGGGCGTCCACTGGGGAGCGGAACGAGAAGAGCCTGTCAGATCATCACCCGTTTTATTCCCTCTGGAGGAATGTATGCTTCGTGGCGCCCGGCTTCGTGTGTTGGCACTCTCCGCGGTCGCGATCGGCGCGGCTGCTTGCTCGAAAGACTCAACTGCCCCGACGTTTCAAGTGACCGACGCGCAAGTCTCGAAAGACGTCGCCGTGGATGCGGGCGACGCGATGGCCGCCACGGCCGACGTCATCGTCAGCAGTGAAGGAATGTACGGCGGCGGCGTTCAGTTCTCGGTGGGCAACGCCGATGTGCAGTCGAGCCTCGACGTCAACTGCAGCGGACCCAATTCGACCGGTTGGTTTACCTGCGCGGCCACGACGGAGCGCGGCCTGTCGGTCACCCGGGCGATCCGCTTCTGGAACGGCACGTCGTTCGGCCTCGGCTTCTCCGCGGCGACGGACTCGGTAAACCATGCCCTCAACGCGTCCGGTACGCTCACCCCGACGGCGAACAAGACGATCTGGGCCAAGCGCTCCGACTCGTTGACGATGAAAGTCGCGCGCGGAGCCAATCCGACCCGGACGTGGATCGGCACGGGCAAGGTTGCCGACAGCTCGAAGGTCAGTGAGAACTCGCAGACGCGCGTCTATCACTACACGGCGGCCAACGTCATCTCGAACGTGGTGTTCAACATTCCCCGCTCCGCGAATCCGTATCCCGCCAGCGGCTCGATCTCGCACGACGCCGTGCTCACGCTCAACGCGACGGACGGCACGCACACCCAGAACCGCACCGTGACGCGCCACGCGGTGGTCACGTTCAACGGAACCGCGAATGTAACGCTGGTGGTCGGCGAGCTGACCTGCGCGCTGAATCTGGCGACGCATGCGGTTACTGGTTGCCACTGAAAACGCAGCTGGTAGGTCTTAGGTGTTGAGGTGTTTGGCGCGAACTGACAACACAGCGGGAACCAATACAACGCGGGCGAGAGATATTCTCTCGCCCGCGTTGTTGTGCTTCAGAATGCTCCGCGCCCTAACACCTCAACACCTAACACCTAATACCTATCTCTTCGCCCCCGCCAACGCCCCCACCTTCGCCTCCAACCCGGCAACCAGCGTATCGAACGACTTCTGGAAAGACGCCAATCCGTCAACTAGCAACTTGTCAGTCACATCCTTCATCTGGATGCCGACGGCGCCGAGGTCGGTGATGACGCGCTTGGCGTCCGCGATGCCTTCGGTGACGGTGACCTTCACTTCACCGTGGTCGCGGAAGGCATCGATCGTCGCGGGGGGCATCGTGTCGACGGTCTCCGGACCGATCAGCTGCTCGACGTACATGACGTCGCGATAGGCCGGGTTCTTCGTGCTCGTGCTCGCCCACAGCGGACGCTGGACGCGCGCGCCCTTCGCCTTGAGCGCATCCCAACGCGGGCCGCTGAAGCGCTCGAGAAAGAGCTGATACGCCAGCTTTGCGTTGGCGATCGCGGCCTTGCCCTTGAGCGACGCGAGGCGCGCGGCTTCCTTCGGCATTTTCTGAATCGCGGCATCCAGGCGCTTGTCGACTTCGCTGTCCACGCGGCTGACGAAGAAGCTGGCGACGCTGGCGATCGAGTCGATCGGCTTGCCGGCCTTGAGGCGATCCTCGAGCCCGCCGAGATACGACTCGATGATCGCGGCGTGCGCTTCGATCGCGAAGAGGAGCGTGATGTTGACGTTGATGCCGTCGGCGATCAAGCGTCGCACGGCGATCGCGCCTTCGGCGGTGCCGGGCACCTTCACCATCACGTTCGGCCGGCCGACCGTCTGCCACAGGCGCTGCGCTTCGGCGACCGTGTCCTCGGCGCTGTGCGCGGAACCCGGCGACACCTCGATCGAAACGAAACCATCACCGCCCTTCGCCGCGTCGAACGTCGGACGAAAAATGTCGCAGGCGTCGCGAACGTCCGTCGTCTCGACGAGCTCGAATGTCTGCCATGCGGTCTGTCCGCGGGGAGCGCCGTTGAGCTGCTCATCATATGCGTCGCCTTCGGAGAGCGCCTTCTCGAAGATGGTCGGGTTCGACGTCATCCCGGTGAGTGCGTCGTCGCGAATGCGCGCGACGAGCTCGCCGTTCTTGAGAATGTCGCGGGCGATGAAGTCGAGCCAGATCGACTGGCCGACGTCGTGAAGGCGATGTAGGGAAGTCATGTGCGATGTCCGGTGTGCAGGCGGTCGTGCGCGGTGATACTCACTTCATTCGCTGCTCTCTGAAACTTAGCACACCTCAGACCGCGCGGGCGACCTGGCCGGAGGCCCGTTTGCGCTCGCCCTTGTTCTTGTACATCGCGGCGTCGGCCGCGGCGATCGCGTGCTCGAGCGCCTCGCCGCTGGCGTACACGGACGCGCCCAAGCTCACTAGCGCCTTGAGGCCGCGCGGCGCGCCCATGACGTTGATCGGGAGCGAATCATCGATCGCACGCTGCACGCGCTCCGACACCTCGACGCCCTGGGCGCCGGGGAGCACCAGCAGGAACTCATCGCCCCCCCAGCGGTAGAGCCGGTCCGACGGCCGCAGCGACGCACGTAGCACCACCACGAGCTGATGCAGCAGCATGTCGCCCGCGGCGTGGCCATACGAGTCGTTCACCGTCTTCAGGTTGTCCATGTCGAGAACGATCACCGTACCGAACATCGCCTTCGCCGACTCGAGCCCCACGCCTTCCTCGAACGCCTGGCGATTGAGTGCGCCGGTGAGCGGGTCGTACAGCGCTGTGCGACGCAGTTGGTTGTGCGCGACCTCGAGCTCGGCGCGCGCATCGTCGGCCTCGCGCTTGGAGTCATCCATCAGCATCACGACCATGCCGAAGGCGAGCAGCATCTGCAGCAGCAGGTCGATGTACGAGTTGTAGGCGATCCAACTCGTCGGAAAATGCGAGACCAGCCCGCTCCCCATGCGCCCTTCGGAGGCGGCGAAGCCGAAGAAGTACAGCACCCACAGCACGGCGGCCGCGCCGAAGATGAAACCCGTCACGCGACTGCCGAGGCTCCGCCGCGAGCGGGGCAGCGTCAGCAGGACGATGGACGACCCGGTGTAAGCGAGGACGGCGATCGGCGCTTGGCACATCACGACGACGCCAAGCGTCTGCTTCAGCAGGAGCGGAAGGGTCGCGAAGCAGATGCCAAGCACCATCGCAATGGCGTGGAATCGCGGCAGACGGATGGCGCGCGCGAACGCGAGTGATCCGCCGAGCAACATCGCGAGGTAGAGGATTTTTCCGAGCTGGTACACACCGTACAGGAATCGCTCGGCGGCTCCCTCCGGCATGATGAGCACGTCGAAGCCCGGCACCAGATCGTATCGGATGACGAGTGCCGACATCGCCAGCACGAGGGCGATCCACCCCTGGGTCCAGACGCCGAAGTAGGTCCGGCGGCTCGCGTCGCGGCGCAGCACAAAAAAGAGCAGCGCAAGCAGCATCGCCCCGACGAGCTGGACGATGATGCCGATGTATGAGACGAGTCCGAGGATCCTCTCAGGGGACATGCAGGGACGGGGCAGAAGCCCCGCGTTCGAAGGAAGGACGAGGAGTGGGCGTCGGGAAGCCCATCTCCTTACTGGAGACGAGCCTGGTACCCTAGAGTATCGGATTGGAGGGCGCCCTAACTGAGCGCGGGGCTACCTGGGCGTGCTGATCGCGACGTCGACGCGTTGGCTGAGCTTGAGGGGGGTATGGTCGACGAAGGCGATCTTCACCCGCAGCACTCGGGTGTCGGTGGGGCGGCCGGGATCCTGCGGGCGCAAGCGGCGAGCGACGACGGCGTCCGGCACCGCCTCGACCATCCCCCGCCACGTGACGCCAGGATAGCCCTCCGCGGTGATCGCCACGGACGCGCCGGCGGTGATGCGGCCGGCATCGAACTCGTCGACTTCGGCCTCGATGCGCGTCTTGGTCAGATCCGCGATGGTGACGATGCGCGAGTCCGTCGTCACGTGCTCGCCTGGATTCGCCTCCCGGGTGACCACCACCCCCGCAATCGGCGAGACGATGCGCGTCTTGGCGAGCTCGACCTGCAGCCGGTCGATCGTCGCCGCGGCGACGCGCATACGCGCAAACGCGGCCTCATAGTCGCGCTGCGCCTTGTCGACCGTCGCTTGGGGAACGTTCTTCGATTTGGCGAGCGCGTCGGCCCTGGCGAGCTCGGCGGAGTAGAGCCGGCGATCGGAATCGGCCTCGTCCCACTTTGCCTTCGCCTCGGCGAGCTGCGCGCGCTGCGAGCTCGATTCCATCTCGGCGATGAGATCGCCCACGCGGACGGCGGTGCGCTCGTCGACGGGCATCTTGATGATGCGCCCTTCGATCTCGGGCGTGATCGTCACTTCCGCACCGGGATACGCGACGACTCGTCCTTCCGCGACGACCCGCGTGCCGTTGTCGGCGGCGGGCTTCGGCGACAGCATGGGCGTGGTGCGCGGCGCGTCGAGACGACCCGTGTCGCCGGCGGCTTTCTTGGCATCGGGCGCGGTGCCCTTGGACGTCACTGCGGCAACGCCCTTCGATCCGCGCACGCTATCGGAGCTACGCCCGACACCGTTCCAGGCCATCGCGCCCGCAACGACGATCGCGATCGCCACGAGGCCGAGGAACCAGAAGAACAGACGGCTCCGAATGGGGGCCGGTTGTGGGGCGAAGATGTTCATGCGACCAGCCGTCCGTCCCTGATGTGAACGACGCGATCCGCGATGTCCCGCACCTTGGGATCGTGCGTGACGATGACAAGCGCTTGCCCCTGCTGGCGAGCAAGCGAGCGGAAGAGTTCCAGCGTTTGCGCGCCCGTCTCGCTGTCCAGGTTCGCGGTCGGCTCGTCGGCGAGCAAGAGGGGAGGCTTGCTCGCGATGGCTCGAGCGATGGCAACCCGCTGCTTCTGGCCTCCCGAGAGGTCGCTCGGGAGAAAGCTACGACGGTCGGCGAGTCCCACGGAGTCGATCGCCACCTCCGCCTCGCGCCGCGCCGCCTTCCCGCGCCATCCACGGACGTTCAGCGCGTACTCGACGTTCTCCACCGCGGTAAGCGCAGGAAAGAGATTGTATTGCTGGAAGATGAATCCGATGGATTTGCGTCGCACCGCCGCCAGCTGCCGCCCGCTGCAGTCGGCGACATCGCGGCCGTCGATCAACACGCTACCGCTGGTCGGCGTGAGGATGCACCCCGCAATGCACAGCAGCGTCGTCTTCCCCGACCCCGACGGTCCCTCGAGCGCCAACACCTCACCCGCCGCGACGGACAACGTGATCCCCTGCAGGACATGCACGGGCTCGTGGCCTTCGCGGAAAGTTTTGAAGACGTGTTGCACTTCTAGGAGGGACATGAATGCGGCGGGGGCAGGGGGTTCGGGGTTCGGGGTTGGGGCGCGTGATAATGCTGCTGACTGATCGACAAACTTCTTGTTCACTTCCGTCCCGACCCCCAGCCCCCAACCCCGATCCCCTTCTTCATTCGCACCACGCTCATCCTCGAAACACCAGCGCCGGATCAATCCTCGCGACTTTTCCAAAGCTCAACATCGAGGCTCCCAGGCAGAGCACAACCGTTCCCGCCGCAACGGCCAACACGAGTGGCGGCGGGATGATGAGCTTCAGGTGGATCGACGCGAAGGCGGGACGAAGCGCGTAGCTGGGGCCGACGCCGAGGGCGAAGCCGACAACGGCGGCGACGAGCGCTTGGCGCATCAGGATGCCATAGATGTCGCCGTTACTGCCGCCGATCGCCTTGACGGTACCGAACTCCTTGATGTGCTCCATGGTCGATGTGTACAGCGTAAGCGCGACGACGATGACGCCGATGAGGCAACCGAGAAAGACGGTCAAATACATGTTGAGCCCCAGGCCGGTGCTCTCGAGCCAGTATTTCGTCGTCTGCGCGGACCACTCGTGCTTGGTGTAGACGTCGTTGTAGGGTAAGCGTCGCTTGATCTCGGCCCGCACGGCGGCAGTGTCGGCGCCCGGCGAGAGCTTCACCAGGATGTAGTGCGTCATGTTGCCGAGTACGTCGGGCTGGAGATCCTGCGCGATGTGGAAGTTCATGAAGCCGATGGGCGTCGTGCTGAACGAAAGCGCACCGCGCGTGCGTCCGATGATCTTGAGCCGGTTGCCTGAGATCTCTCGATATTCGCCGACGGCGAACTTGCCGAAGCGGCGGGTAGAGGACTCATCGAGAAACAGGAATTGTCCGCGCCGGAGGTCTTCGATGTTTCCCTCGCTCACATCCCACGGCAGGTTCCAGCGATCGAAGTCCTCGAGCGCGTAGGCGAGCATGCTCTCCTGCGCGCCGTTGGGCAGCGCGATGTACATGAACTGCACGAGCAGGTTGTCCGCGCGCGCCACACCCGGCACCGCGCGCACTCGCTGCACATACTCCTCCGGAAAAGTGTGCGCGAAGTCGACGTTCGGCGTGTTGTGCGCCGTCACCCATAAATCGGCCGAGGCGTGCTCGATGGTGACGGTCGCGTTGTCGAGCAATCCGATGAACAACCCCGCCTGCACGAACACGAGCATGACGGCGAACGCGACCCCCAGCACGGTGATCGCGAATCGCAGCTTGTCGTGCAGCAGGGTCTTGAGAGCGAGGTCGACCAAGAACTGGG
>JALZAE010000406.1 GCA_030948535.1 Gemmatimonadota bacterium
CGGCGGCCGCCGACGGACGCGCCGTCGGAGCCGGGCCATCGCGAACGTCGGTCGCCTCGCGCTTGTCCTGTCGCGCAGCGGCCGGCGCGGCGCGCGCCGAATCCGTCGCGTCATCCAACGCCGCGACGCGCGCTTGTGGAACGGTGCGCGGCACCGATACCGGCGTCACGATGCTGGCGACGGTTCTCGTCGCGTTGCGCGTGATCACCGTGTTCTTTTCACCCGAGGCCGTGCGTGCCACCGGCATGCCCGGGATCGCTACTGCTGCCACCTGCGCCACCGCCGCGGTGTGCGCGACCGCGGCCGGTTGCGCCGGCACCGTGGTCGATGCGACGGTCGCGGGTGAGAAGGGCGTGGCGATCTTGTTGGCGGAGCCGCGCGTGCTCGCGCCTATTGAGACGGACGTCGCATCCGCGCTCACGACCGGCGCGCCATCGAAGGGGAGCTCGAGATGGCCCGGATCGCGCGCGCCGAGGGTGCGCAGTCCCTCTTCCTTCGCGACCTGCGCCAGCCGCGTGTAGGCGACGGGATTGTCGAACGTGCCATCGATGACGACGTCGGCGGCGCGCGCGGCGGTGTGCTTGCTCGCCTGCGTCCAGGTGACGACGGGCCCGGCGGTGGTGCGGCCCTGCGCGAAGAGCTGGTTCTGCCGATCCTGGCCGCGATAGGTCTCTACCACCTGCACGTCGTAACCGAACTCGCTGCGCATTCTGTCGACGACGCGCTCGAGCTTACCGCGGAAGGCGGGCATGAGGTCGGCGACGTTGGCGTCGACGCCGCCCGCGAATGAAACGGGGGTAGTGGCAACGGATGGGTTGCGCCCATCAGGAATCGCGGTGGTATCTTGCCGTTCGGGGGGGGCCCCCCGCGCGGCGAGTGTGATGCGCGGCGCCTCTGGTACGCGAACGACTTTCGCCGGAGCGGCCGGCGTTGGCGCCGCCGCGATCGGAATCACGGGCACCGTTGGGGCAACCGGGATCGCGCCAAGCGCGGGCGCAAAGCCCTCGGCCACCGGCACGCTCACCGCGGGCGCCAGATCGAGTCGCGCAAGCTCGTCGATCGCGACGGGGGCGGGAATCGCGCCCGCGCGCTGCGCCGACGCATCGCTCTTCGTCGCGGCGCTGTGGGCGACGCGATTCTGCAACGCGCCCGCCATCCTGCGCGGCGCGGAGACCGTCATGCCGACGCCGACCGCCTCGAACATCGAGGCGGCTTCATCCGGCGCCGCTATCTGCGTTTCCAAACCTTCCTCGCGCGCAATGCGCATCAGCGCGTCGAGCGTGCGCGGCTGTCTCTTCGACGATGCCCGCGTCTGCGGCGGCGCGTCGGTGGCGTGGGCGTCGACCACCTGCACGGAGTGACCGAGCTCCCCCTGCGCTCTCGCCAGCACGCGCTCGACCCGTGCGCGAAGCTCGGGCGCGAGCTGCATCAGCGGATTCGCGGCCAGCTCCTTCGCGCTCGGCGCGACGTCGATCTTCGCGGCCGGCAATACTGGCGACTGCAGGTAGGTCGACGGCGCGAGCGTCGGGCTGGCGGCGGCATCGGTCGGCGTGTTCGACGCCGTGCCGATCTCGGTCGTTGTCGACTGCGCCGCGTCAGGCGCGCTCGCCAACGTCTCAGCCGATGCCGCCGCTTCGCGCAGCGCGAACGACAGCATCATGAGAATGCGCGCGGGATCGCCGGCCGCGAGCTGGCCGCCGAACGAAGGCGCCGGCATCGACGCGGCCGATTCGGACTCGGTGGTAACGCCTTCAGCTCCAGCGGGCACGGCAGGCAGCGCCGGGCTCTTGGCCGGCTCCACCTGAGCGGGCGCCAGGGCGACGGCGAGCAGCGCCGCGAACGGCGAGCCCGACTCGGCTCCCGCTTGCTGCGCCTGCATGGCGCTGCGCGCGGTGACGGCGGCGTCGATCGACGGCGCGCCCAGTGACATCGCGATGTCGCTCACTTCGCACTCCCAACATGCATGGTCGCGTTGCTGATCGCCGCGGCGCGCTCGGTGGGGAGGGCGCTCATGATCGCCGCGGCTTGCTTCTCGGTCATCATCGCTAGCATCACCTGGATGTCCTTGTCGGACATCTGCGTGAGCACGTGCGCCGCATCTTTCGCGGACATCGACGCGAACATCTTGGCCAGCCTGCGCCGCCGCTCATCGATCACCTTCATCCCCGCTGCTCTCGATTCGGAATCGGAGCGGACCAGCGCGGACTTCTCGGCCTTCGCGCTCGCGGCGACGCGCGCGACCGAGTCGGTGATGGCCTGCTTCTGCTCGGCGGTCGGCTCGGGCTTCACCGGTGCGGCCGCCGGCTTCGGCTTCGCGGCCGCGGCTGCCAGCAGTGCCTTGGCCGCCAACTCCTTCTTCTTGATGAGCGCCACGCGCTCGCTCTCTTTCGCCTTCGCGACCATCGTCGCCGTAGCGCCGCTCATTGCCACGGCGAACGTGAAGATGAAGGCCAGGACCATCTTGTTCATCGATCCACCTTGTTCGTGATGGAGTCGTCGGTCGGCTTGTCCGACTGATGAAAGCGCGACAGCGCGATCTCATCCATCTCCGTTCGGTCGAGCTGCGTTTCGGCCGCCTTCCAGTCATCGTGCTGGCGCTCGCGCAACCGATCGAGCATGCGGCGGTCCTGGTACGC
>JALZAE010000411.1 GCA_030948535.1 Gemmatimonadota bacterium
CTATCGACGGCCTCGCGCGCTGCGGCCAACAGCTATCTGACTTCGAGATCGCGTTGCGAAATCTCGAGAATGCGCGGCAGCGACAGCTACACGGTCACGCGCCGTCCACTCCCGTGTCGATTCAGGCATGGCGAGAGGGCCACGACGACGAGCATTCGGCCCGCGTTGCGAAGGCGGTCGGGCGGGCGCACCTCCGGGAAAACATTCGGGCGTACACATCCGCGCTCAAAGACCTTCACGTGGCCCCGGAGCGGATGCTCGTCAGCGTGAAGGACATCGTGCGCGATGCGGTGGAGCACGCCAGGCCGATGTTGGAGTCGCGCCAGATTGTCTCCGACGCGGTACAATGGGCGCTTGATGTCTATTACCCGGTCATCTAGCCGGAAGAAAAACCAAGCCCCCCTGGCGGACGAGCCGTGAGTGTCGCATCGATGATGTAATCGCAAGACCACTCGACCCGCTGACGGAGGACTCATGCCCGCGCCTCTTAACATCGATCGCGATGCTTTGGACGGTTTGCATCGCGGCGACGAGCAGTCGCTCGAACGCGTCTTTCGCGACGTCGCTCCGGCATTGACCGCCGAGGCGAACAACGAGCTCAACCAACCCGCTTCCGCTGCGCACGTCGTCGAAAACGTGTTCATCCGGGTGTGGGAAGGGCGAAGCGAATGGACTTCGCCGGAAGCGCTCGAGACCTTCCTGCACGAAGCCGTGCACACGGCCGCGGTTCGCGAGCGCAGCCGGCTGGCCGCCCTCCACCGCTTCGAGACCGGTGCCGGGGCGAAGATGCCGGCGAGCTCGACGAGCCATGTCGATACCACAGACGAGGCGTGGTCCCACATCGTCGCGGCGCTGCACGCACCGGCGACCGATCGCGCCGCAAGCGCGCATCAGCGGGGCGATGCGACGCGTCACGCGGCCGCCGAGCACGTGGCGCACGTCGGAGAGCCGCGCTCCTGGGTGCCGCTGGCCATCATCGGCGCGGCAATTTTGGTCATCGTGCCGATCAGCATCTGGTGGATGAATCGCGCCAGCGTGGACGCGGCGGCGACCAATGCACTGGCCTCTCCCGACGCGCGCTTCGTCGCGTCGCGCCCAGGGCAGATGGCGAACGTCACGCTCGAGGACGGGAGCAAAGTGAGTGTCGGTGCCGAAACGCGCATGAAAATTCCGCCGCACTTTGGCGCGCTCGTGCGCGCGTTGCAGCTCGAGGGCACGGCGACGTTCGACGTCGCAAAGGGAAATCCGGTGCCGCTGCAAGTCCGCGCGGGCGATGTCTTGGTCAACGCCACCGGCACGACGTTCACAGTTCGCGCCTATCCGGCCGACTCCGCCGTGACCGTGCGCGTGAAGGATGGGACGGTGACGGTCCGGGCCGCGGGCGCGGATCGCGCGCTGACCGCGGGCCAGGCGATTCTCATCGCGAAAGACGGCGCGATGCGCGAGCCCGCGGCCGGTGCGCTCGACGCGTCGCTCGCGTGGACCGATGGGAAGGTGGTGATTCCATCGCGTCCGTTGCGCGATGCGCTGCCGGAAATCCTCCGCTGGTACGGCTTGACGATCCGGGTACCGGACACCGCGCTCCTCGATCGCATCGTCACGGTGAACGCTCCGCTGGAGTCGTCGGCCGACGCGATCGCCGCGATCGAGTCGAGCGGCAAGCTGAAATTCGGCTATGAGGGCAAGGTGATGGTGTTCAAGGACGCGTCGGCCGCGCCTGCGCCCGAGCCCAAGGGCAAGCGGACGCACTGACGGGCGTATTCCCCGCTGCCTAACGAGTGGACGCGGCGCCGATCGCCAGTATTATTGGGCGGTCGGCGCCTTTTTTTCATCCATGGCACTCGCTCCGGGGCTCGCATGCACAGTTGGGCAATGATGGCAACGATGCGGTTGATTCACATTCTCGCCGGCGCCTTCCTCACAGGAACGGCAATCTTCATGGCTGGATTTCTGGTGCCGACGCTGCGGTCGATCGGACCAGCGGGCGGGCCCGTGATGCAGCACCTCGGCAACGTGCGCAAGCTGCACCTGTATCTCATGACGGCGACAGTGCTCACAATCCTCACCGGCGTCGGGTTGTACTCGATCGACTCCGCGGGCTTCCGCACCGACTGGATGAGGTCCGGACCGGGCGCGACCTTCGGCATCGGCGGATTGCTGGCACTCATTGCCGCCGGGATCGGCATGGGCGTGAACGCACCGACCGGAAAGAAGATGGCAGACTTGTCAGCCGCCATCGGCGCGAAAGGCGGACTACCATCGGTTGATCAGACCGCGGAGATCCAACGACTCCAAGGACGATTGGCGGCTGGGTCGCGCGGCGTGGCGATCTTCCTGGCGTTCGCCGTTTGTGCGATGGCTGTCGCGCGCTACGTTCCCTGATCGCTCAGCGCTGCGGGTTTCGCTCGGCCAGTAGCTTCGTGAGATAGCGCTGTCCTTCGCCGACACGCTCGACCTCGATGGCGACGGCATCGACCGCCTGCTCCACGCGCGTCAGGCGCGCCTCGATCTCAGGACTTGTCTTCATCCCTGCCTCGATCGTCGCCATCTTCTCGGTGTGCCTGAACTTCATGCGCGCGTACAGCACCGCGGCGGGGATGCCGAACACGGCCGGAACGACGATGACTTCAGGCGGAATCACGACGTGAGTACCTCGTTGCGGGTAAGGCGAAGGCGTCAGCCTTTGGATCAAGGTTGCATACGCCGCCGGTCGAGCGGAAGTGTCACGCGGGACGCCGCGTGACCGACGAGGAAGGCGCGGAGGAGAGTGCGCAGGTTGCGGAACGTGTGAGTCGGCGGAGTGCAATCGTCGCCGCGCTCGGCCTCGAGCCGAGCATCATCGCCGCCTCCGCCGCGATGTTCTCGATGGGCTTCGCCGAGAATCTGTGGCGGCGTTTTCTGCCGAAGTATCTCGAGCAGCTCGGCGCTCCCGTGTTGGCGATCGGCCTCTTCGGCACTGCCGAGGATACGCTCGACGGACTCTATCAATATCCGGGGGGCTGGGTCGCCGACCGCTATGGCCGTCGCTGGGCGTTGCTCTCGTTCATCATGCTGGCGGCCATCGGCTACGCGATCTACTGGATTGCGCCGACGTGGCCTTTCGTGTTCATCGGCCTCGTGTTCGTCATGGCGTGGTCGAGCATGGCGAGTCCGACACTGTTCGCGATCGTTGGCGACGCCCTGCCAAAAGAGAAGCGCACCGTCGGCTTCACCGTGCAATCGATCCTCAAGCGCGTGCCGATCGCCATCGCGCCGACCATCGGCGGCTTGCTGATCGCGAAGTACAGCGTACACGGTGGTGTGCGCCTCGGCTTGGTCGCGGCGATCGTGATCGCCCTGCTCACGCTCGGCATCGCGGCACGGCTGCGCATACCCGTGGTCGCCGACGAGGTGCCGATCAACATCCGCGATGTGTGGCGCTCCTTTCCGTCGCCGCTGCGTTGGCTGCTGGCGTCGGATGTGTTCATCCGCGCCTGCGATGCGCTGGTCGACGTGTTCCTCGTGCTGTACGCGATCAACGTGGTCGGCATCGGCGCGCCGCGATTCGGCGTGCTCGTGGCGGTGCAAGCGACGACGGCGATTCTGGCGTACTTCCCTGCCGCGCGGCTCGCCGATCGTACGGGCCGAAAGCCGTTCGTCATCGCGACATTCGTCGCCTTCGCGCTCTTTCCCCTGTCGATCGTCTGGGCGCGAAGCTTCGCGTGGTTGGTGCTGGCCTTCGTCGTCGGCGGTCTGCGCGAGCTGGGTGAGCCGGCCCGCAAGGCGATCATCGTCGATCTCGCGACGCCCGCACTGCGCGCGCGATCGATCGGCTTGTACTACCTGATTCGTTCGCTCGCGATCGCCCCCTCGGCCTTCATCGGCGGACTGCTCTGGAGAGTGCAGCCGCAGCTGCCCTTCTATGTCGCCGGCGCATTGGGGCTGGTCGGCGTCGCGGTGTTCGTGCGGACGGTGGAGGAGCGATACGCGGGATGAGCCTCCGCCGACCGGCTCGCGCCAGGTGCGCGTGGCGCTCGAGCAGCCCCGCCACTAACGTCCGTCTGCGCATCACAGCTCGGTACCTCTCATCAGCCGCACTCTTCACCTCAGGAATGCACACCATGACGCATGCCGCTCGCCCGATTACGATCGCAGTCTGCGCCTGCGGGCTCGGCGCTCTGTTTCCCGCCGTCGCCACCGCGCAGAAGGGCGCGCCGAACGCGCTCGACATCGTCGTCGGCAATGGACCGATGGCAGGCACGTACAAGGCTCCCGGTTCGGAGGTGATCTGCATGCACATGAAGGCGCAGCACCAGTTCTTCGCGTCGTACAAGAATTTCGGCGCGGCTGGGCCGAAAGGGTTGGCCGAAGCCGGAATCAAGGTCGACAACGCGGATGACGCCGCGCCAAAGTGGGGTATGATCTTGATGACTTTCGGAGACAAGGTTCCGGTCAGCTATACCGTGAGCATCGACCGCAAAACGACAGGTCCGCTGACGATGTCGAGGACCGGCGCCAAGGGCGAGATCGCGTTTCAGGGGAAGACGACGGACGGCATTCAGCTCAAGGTCACGGCCAAGTGTGCCGACATCGACGAGATGTGATTCGCCGCGGGCGTCTCTGACATCACGACGGGTGATGTCGAGCGCCCGGTTGGTCGCCCAGCGCGATCGGTCACGGCATGCTGCCGCGTAAATCCTTGGCGCTCTTGAGCGCGGCCCTCTCGTTGGAGCGGGCCTGTTGCAAAAACGTTTTCACATCGGGCGCGATCGTGGCGCCGAGCGCCTCGTCGATGTTCTTCACGAGATCTTCGTGGCCTTTGATGGAGCCATCGAGATAACTCTCGTCGAAGGCCGGCCCGCTGCGCGCTTGTAGTTCCTGTGTCGCCTTTTGAACGTCGCGGATCGCCGCTTGGTCGGGCAGCGCGAGCGAGATGTGGAGGCGATCGACCAGGCCACGCACCGCCTGGCGCGCCTGCCCGTTCTGCGAGAAGGAGGTCGTCGCCAATGCTTTTACGCGCGCATCGGTCGCCCGCGATGCGGCAAGCGTGTCCAGTCGCATCAGGACGACGTAGCTCGTGTCGAGCAGCGCGAGCACATTGTTGTCGCTGAGCAGCGCCGCGACGCCCTGCAGCGCCGACGCGGTGCGGCGATCGCCGGCGGCATTGCGATGATCGGCGTGCTCGTCGTGCTCGGCCTGTCAAAGATGTCCTGGCGGAGCTTTGGGCACGTTCCACTCGCCGCTCGCTCGCTACTGGTTGCACCCATTGTAGTCGTGTTCATCGCGTCGGCCATCGCGCTGCCGCGGCGCAGACTGCTGACCACCGGCATCATGCTCGGCGCCGCTACTCTGCTGATTCACTTGGCCGCACACCGATAGCCCGCGACGGCGTTCTCACCACCACGACACGGAGATCCAGTGCCAGACGCGAACGGGAAGATCTGCTACGTCGAGATTCCGGCCACCGACATCGCGCGGTCGGCCGAGTTCTACGGCAAGGTGTTTGGCTGGAAGACGAGACGCCGCGGCAATGGCAGCACGGCGTTCGACGACACCACCGGCCAGGTGAGCGGTACGTGGTCGACCGGGCGTCCACCGTCGGGAGCACCCGGTCTGCTCATCTACATCATGGTCGATGACGCGGCCGTGACCTGCAACACGATCGCGGCCAACGGCGGAGAGATCGTCCAACCGGTCGGCAAGGACGCGCCCGAGATCACGGCGCGATTCAAAGATCCAGCGGGCAATGTGCTCGGGATCTATCAACAGCCCGAGCAACGCTGATCACGAGCGCGCGGTCAGGCATCAGGCGGCGACTACTGGACGCTTCCCTTCGCCGCCTCAATGCGCTGCCACATCTCGAAAAAGTGGTTGGCGCTTCGCATGAGGTGTTTGTCCACCAAGTCCGGGCCTGCGACGCCGATCTGCGCGCCGGCCGCTCCAATGAAACCGTTCGACGGTGCGTTCCGAAGATCGCGCACAAAGTCCGACAACATCCCATAGTGCGCGACGCCTTCGGTGTTGTAGTTCCAGCTCTTGTTGCCAGTGGTGCTCATCTTGTACGAGGCTGTGTACGCGACTCGCGGTCCGCCGCCAGGAAGATTGCCGCCGGGCATCGGCCCTTTGACGAGTCCGTTCAGGTCGGTGCCGAATGCGACCATGCCCGCCTCGTAGGTCGCCTTTAGCGGATCGGAATTCATGTATCCCATGTTGAGAATCGCCTGCTGATAGAATCGCGCCCACGCCGTCGAGTGCGCGCCATCGGAGCCCAGACCGAACATGCCGTGCAGTTTGCTGATGCGCGTCATCTGCACGGGGGTTCTGCTGTTTTCCGCATCGGCGCCGGCCATGCCGCGAATGCCGGTGTGTCCTGAAACGATCGGGTAGTTGAATTTTTCGGCGATCGCGAGCGTCGAGTCGGCGGTCTTCTGCCCCATGTGGTCGATGTCGATGATGATCCCCTTCTTCATCATCTCCTTGATGGCGAAGGTGCCGTACGCCGTGAGCGTGCGCGCGTTGCGATGACCGCGGCTCTTGGCCGGCTGGCCCGGAAGCGGATTCGGCGGCGGGCACACGGGACCACCTCCGGCGTGACGCGCCGGATCGAGTCCGAGTTTTGCGAAGGCGCCCACGTCACGCAGGATGTCCTCCCCCTCCGTGTACGTATGCGTGATGCCGTCCGAGACATTCGCGCACTCGATGCTCCAGAAATAACCCGCCTCGCGCACGTTCGCCGAGTTGAAGTCGTTCTTGTAGATCGCCGTGCCGCCGAAGATGTTGTCCATGATGTGGACCGGGATCACGTAGCGAACGCCGGCGTTGTAGAGCCGCGTGATCTCGCTCCCGATGAGCACCTGCGCCGCGGCCATCGGCAAGCCAGGAACATTCATCTTGTTGAAGTCGCCGATGTTGTCGACTTCCATGCCGAGGATGATCGCGATCTTGTTTGCCTTGACGATGCGTTTGACGTCGGCCGAGTTGAGCGCGATCTCCATGATCGTGTCGTGACGGGTAACGAAGGTACGGATCTCATTCAATTGGAGATCCGCGGACGCTTTGTCATCGGTCGGCAGGTCGCCGTTGCCCGAGACCGCATCGCCGAGCGTGGTGTTGTTGGTGGTCAGCGCGACCATCACGCGAAGCCCGCCTTCCCTCGCCCGCTGAATCCACTCCCACCACATCTTTTGATGTGTGATGTCATTCCACTTCGGCCACTGGTCGAAGTCGGGGTAACCGCGCGCGGGACTGGCTGTGGTGAGTGCTTCGTTCTTGTCCTGGAACTCGTGAATGAAGAACTGACGGAAATCGTCGCCGCATTGAAAGTTCACGGCGTTCCAGCCGCCATGCGAGGGACGATCCGGACCCAGCGCCTGCGCATCCGACGTCGCTCGGATGCGCTTGTTGCACTGATCGTCAGCGGGGAGCAGCGATCCGACATCGACACCGCCGTGAATCAACTTTCCGCCGAAGGCGAGGTTGATCATTGGATGCGTATGCAGGTCGACCCAACCCGATAGCAACTCGGCGACGTTCACAGTGACTTTCGGGAATGCCGTCGCCACGGTCGAGATCGGGCCGGGCTCGTAGTAGCTCCCCACGAGGAAATCTCGACTGCCGATTGGGACGCCCGTCACCGTATACGTCGTGATCGAATCGGCGACCCGCACCCCGCCGTTGATGGAACCAGGACCGAGCACCACGTAGTATGCGACACCGGGCACCCTCTGCCACGAGAGCTGCACCTGTCCATCGCCGGTTTGCGCGGCGGTGAAGCCCGATGGGTTCACCGCGGGCGGCGTCGTGAACGACACATCCGCGGTGCCTTCGCTGCCATCCGCCTGGATCGCGCGAACGGTGTAGGTATAGGCCGTCGACGGTGTGAGGCCGCTGTCGTACATCCCGGTGTTGGATGCAGCCAGCGTTTGCTGCGCCGGTGGGACATTGGCCTGCTTGCGCACCACGACGTACGATGCCACCCCCGCGACCGGCTGCCACGCAAGCGTAGCGGAGGCAGGCGTGCCCGTGACAGTCAATCCGGTCAGCGGCTGTCCCGCCTTCGTCGCGACGCCCGTGGGTGCGCCTGCAATTTTTCCCGGCACCTGCCCCGGCCCCTGCACCGCGCCCGGTTGACCGGAGACCGGCGGCGTGGTCGGCGCGACCGCAACCGGTTGTCCCTTGATCGCGCCCGGTGGACCAGTCGGGATCGTCGCGGTAGGCGGTGCGGCGGTGGGCTGCATCGTCGTGATCGGCGCGCCTGGCGCGGACGCCACGGTCGTCGACGTCGTGGTGCACGCACCTGGATTGCTCGAGCCTCGCGCCGCAGAGAGCGGGACCGAGATCGATGATTGGAACGCCATGCCGGGGACGCGCGCCCGATCGGCGAGCAACCGCGCCGGATACGTCGCGGTGATGGTTGCCAGCGCTCCGACGGCCGAGCCTTGGCAGCCGCAGGCCGAAAACGCCGACGCGCCGTCGTACTGTCCCGCGGCGGTGCCGCCGGCCTCGGCACTCACCGTCATGTCGAAGTCGGCGAGAGAAATGAGTTGGCCGCTGGGATTTCGCGGCGACTCCTTGCCGCTCGCGTCTCGGAGATCGATGTGGATCGCGCTGCAGCCTCCGATCGGTATTGCGGTCATTGCCGGAGCGATCGTGACCGCCCACGGCGCCGCGCTGCCGGTCTGCGCCGTTCTCGTCTTGATCGCCTCGCAGCCGATGGGCACGCCGCTATTTCGTCCGTCGGCGACCGGCACCGTCACGGTCGCCTGAAACGCCACGCCCGGAACGCGCGCCTTGTCGGCGAGCGTCTTCGACGGATAGGTCGCGGTGATCGTGGCGACGGAGCCCGCCGATGCCGGGCAGGCGCACGCGGAAAACGACGCGGCCCCGTCGTACCGGCCGACCACCGCGCCGTTCGCCGAGACGTTCATGTCGAAGTCGGAGATCGAGACACGCTGGCCGAGCGAGTTCCGCGGAGAATCCTTCCCGGACGCATCGACGAGATTGAGCCGGACGGCCGTGCACGTTCCGGTCAGCAGCGTCGGGGTGCTCGTCGCGATGTCGACTTTCCACGGATTCTGGGCGCTCGCCGTCGTGGCGATGGTGAGCAGTGCCGCGAGGCCCATGGCCGAGAGAGTAAGTGAGCCCGTCACGAGCACGAGCGCGGTGGAACGCTGCCGGATCGACATGATCGTCTCAAGGCGGAAGGGAGGAAAATCTGAACGGGTTCTTGAAGCACGTGCGGGGAAGTGCTATCGCGCCTATTCGCGATACTAGTGTACCGCGCCGCGCGCAGAGCGGCGTCAACACACGCGTCAAGCGCGTGCCATGTATCACGATAGGGATGTCGGCGTGCGCTTCCGGGACCGACGGGATTTGCCGCTCGCTATTTCTTCTTGCCGGATCTCTCGGAGCCGAGCGCCGAATCAGCGTCGAGGTTGACGAAGGCGAGCCCACCCGACGTGTCGACTTCGCAGCGATACAGCAGCACACCGGCGTCGCCGGCCCATTCGCGGCGCCGGCCGAGCAGATCGATCGCATCGCGCTCCTGCTGGGCGCGTAGCTCGGCGAGCGTCGCCCACGGTAGCTTGCGACGATAGTCCGCACACGCCGCCTCGATGCGGCCGGCTGCCGAGGGACCGTGAAAGAGCAGGATCACACGCCTCACGGCGTGCAGATCCACCAGATACTGGCACTCGGCGCACATCTGTTGCGCGCGAACGGGATCGGTGCCGCTCGAGGCAAGCGCGCCGCCGCCGCCGGGAACATAGAAGCGATCGTATCGGGTGATCTGAAATTCCTTCGCGAGAAACGCGTCGGTCGCCTCCTGCAGTCGCCCATCGGAGCAAGCGACGACGAGAGCATTTGGTCGCGCGGGTGACCATCGAAGCGCTGTCTCGGTTGGCACTGATTATCGTCGCTGATCCACGTAGTCCTGCGCCTCCTTCAGCTCCGCTTGTCGCGTGCCGCCCGCGGCAACGTCGAGAAGCTCGCGATAGAAGCTGCGAGCCGCCGACGAGTCGCCGAGTGCCCGAGCCGCGCGCGCGGCGCCG
>JALZAE010000445.1 GCA_030948535.1 Gemmatimonadota bacterium
GAGGAGCACCAGCGTCGCCGCGGCGAGCTCCATCGTCGACGAGCGACAGAGCGCCGGCGGCGCTCTCCGTGCCCGGGCGGGGGCGCTGCCGCCGCCAGTTCCACGCGCCGAGTCCGAACACAAACGCCACTATGGTGAGCTTGGTCAGCAGGGCATAGCCATAGGGCGTGGTCCAGAGTGACGGCCGTTCACCATCGCCGCCGTGATCACGCCGCGCCGCTCGCGCGACGCGTCGTCGCGAAGCACCGTGCCGAGTCCGGCCACGACGAGCACGAATAGCGTCCCGATCCAAAGGCCTCCGGCCAGCCGGTGCACCGGATTGACGAGGCGCGACCACCGCCCCGAAAGCACCACGACGAACAGTTCCCCGATCACTCCCGCCGCCGCGATGGGCCAGCCACTCCACCGGGACCGCGCCGCGAGCACGAGGCCGGCGATGGCAAGCGCGAGCAGGATGAGCTGCGCGATAGTCTGGAGGTCCGTCGTCACGAGCGCACCCACTGAGACGTGCGCGCGTGCCGCCGCGCTCGGCAGCTGCATGAACGCGAGCAGGAGCTCGACGCCCGCGCCGATCAGCCCGAGGACGGCGGCGCGCTGGGTTGCTCGCGCGTAGACGGTTCGTTCCGCGGCATCGACATCCGCCCGCCCGAGCCGATCGCGCACGGCGGCATATCGGAACCCGATCGCTCCCGTGGCCAGAAAGGAGGCGACGAAGCCAACAAATTGTGTAACGGGCTCGGACCATTCAAGCAGTGGCGCGGCTTGCATGAGAGACCCTACTGGGTTCGGGTGTGCCGGTCGTCTACGCGCTTCGCGTCGACGCGAATGAAGCGGCTCATACTCGCAACTCATCAGCCACGCCGCGCGCCTTACCGCGATCGGCGTTCCATCGAGCCTCAAGCTTCAGCTACAGGGCGACCTCACCGTCACGCTCGGCTCCATGCTCGGGGAGGGGAGCACCTCGCACTGGGGGAAGGTGTCGCTTTACGCGAAGCTGGCGTATATCGCGACTGGCCCGCCGAGTACCACTTCGCCGTGGGTCGCCCTGTATGGGCTCTCACTCCCGATCGCGCCGTAGGACTGTTGCGCCGTCCAAGTTGCCGTTGTGCGAGCAAGACATCGGCACGCGGAGCGAAGCGAGATCCCGCGGCGCGAGGAAGCCAGTCGAGCAAACACTCACGCACATCGCCGAAAAGCGTCGCAAAAAAGACAAAGCCCCACAGGGCTCGAAAACCATGCGGGGCAATGAACTGGAAAAATGGGCCAGGGAGGAGTTGAACCTCCGACCTCACGCTTATCAGGCGTGCGCTCTAACCACCTGAGCTACTGGCCCGGGTAGAGCAACGAATCGTAGCCGCGCCACATCGGAGAGTCAACCGCGACTCAAAGACGCTCGACATACACCGATGCAACGGCGCCCGGCGATTTCTCGCCGGCGCCATTTTGCTCGATATTCGCGAGCGCCGGACTAGGGAAGCATCGGTGGACGACGATCCACCAGATAGACGAACGATGCCGTCCCAAATGTCGCGGCCTGACTGCCCGCGACCGACGGCGACACCAGAATCGCCGTCAGCACCGAACCCGCGATGCTCGACCCGCCGATCCCCGTTGTCGTGTTTGTCGGCGCGACGCCAACCGGCAACGTCGCTTCGGCGATCACCGGCGTCGTCGTGCCCGTCGCCGTCGCCACCAGATTCAACTGCGCCGCGAGCGGAAGGCTCACGTAGTTGGTTGCCGTGCGGAACGTCACGTTCGTGAACAATGCCGTGCCCAGCGGATTCGCGGGCGACGCGGGTACGCGGGCAAAGATATCGACCGCGCCGATCGACGGCGCGCCGTGATACACGCGAATGCCGAACTGCCCTGCTGCCGGCGCGACGAAGTTGTCCGTGATGATCACACCGCGGAACGCCGGCGACGCGCCCGTCCGCGAATTGCCCGTGATCGCGAGCGTGTAGTAGGTGTCCGCCGTGAAGGCCGCCGTCGTATCGAAGATGATGGTCGAGGCGATCGCGGCCGTCGTCCCGTGCATGAACACGCGGACGTGGCGGTTGCCGGCGCCCATGCGCATGTACGGACTCGCCTGCCGGAAATCGGCGCCGTTGCCGATGACCGGTGCGCCAGAGGGCGTCGTCGCGCCAAAGAAGCTCGGCGAATCGACGACGCCGTCGATCGTACGGAAGTCGACCGCGCCCGTATCGGGTACGAGGTTGACGAACCGCACGAATGCCGCCGGCGGCAACACCGTCGTCACTCCATTCGTATCTCGCGAGCATCCCGCGACCACGCACGCTGCCGCCGCCGCGAGGAGAATTCGTGAAAGATGCATATCGATCTCGGATTTCAGAGGGTGATGGATGTGGATGATTGTGCTCGAGCGCCTAGTGCGTGATGCCACCACCGCCGCCGTCGCCCGGCTTCCCGGAGTTGTCCGCTCCGCTGCCGAGGAACGAGCGCGTGGCAATGAACACCCCGATCGCCGCCGCCGACACGACCGCGACGATGGCGGTACGACGACCGTCGAACTTTTTCTCGAGCATGCGCCGCACGAACTCTCGACGCACTCGCACCGACTCGCCGTTCCACTTCGTGCTTTCGCCGGCGAGATTCACGACGCCATCGACGCGGAGCGTCACCGTGGTATCGCTCACGTCCGCCAGCGATCCCTCGACGCGTGCCACTTCCGGCCCGAGACGGTCGGCCACGCCGACGCGCCCCTGATCGTTGAGCTCCAGCGCCACCTCTTCCCCGGGCGATGGCCGCTCGCTGAGAAAGGGCGTGTAGGTGTAACAGCCGGACAGCAGCATCAACGCGAGACAGAGCGTCGAGCGCCGCGCGGTGCGGTCGCGCCGGTAGCGTGACGCTACCGGCGAGGCACAGTCTGAACGCGTGGACTGCATCGGCATCAGAAGAAGCCGTAGGTGCCCTTCGGCGCAGCGCTCGTTCCGCCGACACCGCCGAGATTGTAGAACGGATGCGTGCGCGAATCCATCTCTTGGAACGGCACCGGGAACTGCGTCGGCGTTCCCTCGATCAGATCATTCCATCCACGACCGTCGAAGAACCACTGGCCATAGCCCGTGAAGGCGGTCTCCATCCGCTTCTCCCACTTCATCGCCTCGAAGATGTCGCCGCACTGCGCGACGTTGAACGGCGCGACAGGAATGCGTGGGACGCACGATGGATTGGTCAAGCTCGGGGCGCTCGGCGCGGCAAACGTGCCGCCGGGAACCGGCTGCCCCCGCGCGGTGATCACCCCCGCCAACTTCGGCAAGCCCGCACGCGCACGCCACGGATCGATCTTCGCAATCGCCAGCGGGATCTGGTTCGTGCGGATATATCCCTCGGCCGCCAGCATGTCGTTCTCGGCCTTCGTGATGACGGGGAACAACCCGATGCGCGACGCCGTGCGGAGGGCCTGGAACCGGTAGTGGTCGTACTGGGAGTTCGCCCAAGCTTCGCCGACGCGATCGAGCCCTGCCGTACGATTTCTGAAATACGGGAAGAAGGAGTACGTGGGCGTCGCGGCTGAATCGCTGGCCGATGCCGTGGGACCGTTGTACGGCGCCTTGAGCCACGGTTGAATCACCGAGGAGCCCGGCGCGTTCGAGGCTGTGTTCTGAGCCGGGCGCGTGGTCCCGGATGGGAAGCGCTTGTCCGCCGTCTGAATCAGGAACGCGGAGCGCGTCGCAAGCGGCGTCGCCAGCCAAGCGTTGTAGCCGCCTGAGCTGTCCGCCATGCCGATGATCGGCGTCGGCTGCTGATGCCAAGTATCGAACGAATAGTGCTGCGCTACCCAGACGTTGTCCCAGCCGCTGTTCGGATTCAGCGGAATCGCGAAGTCAGCGGTGATGCCCGCGTTGGCGTCGGCGATGATCGCGTTCCAATCCGCGGCGTCGCGCTCGGCCTTCGTCCGACCGACCATGGCACGGAATCGCGCCTTATACGTGCGGCACAGCTTCACGAAATCCGCCGCGGACAGAGCCTGTCCGGTCCCCGCGCCGAGCCATGCCGCCAGCGTCGGGAAACCGCCAGTGTTCGCGTTGGCGAGCGCGATGGCCGAATCGAGCTGTTGCAGCGAGTACGTCATGAGCGCGTTGTATCCGACGAGATCCGGAATGAACGGCGGATCCGTATTCGGGTCGAGCGGCGAGACCACGGCGCCCGAATCGTATGCAAGCGCCATGTTGCCGAGCGCCGTGCCGAGCACGAAGAAGCCGAACGCGCGGTCGCGGCCATCCTGCGTCGCCGAGCCCGTGGTGAATCCCGGCTTGGCGAACTGCGCCAGACCGAGCGCCGCGGTGCGTGCGGCGCGCGAAAGAATCCGGAAGTCGTAGTACTTGCCGACCTGGCCCGAATTGCCGCGTGAATTGTTGACCGGGCCGCGCGGCACACCTGCCCGCGGGCCCATGTCGAAGTTGGCGAGACCCGAGTAGCTCTCGAAGCTCATCACCAACATCTCCGGCTGCAGACCGTCGTTCTGTCCGCCGATCGTACCGGAGTGAACCGTGTTGTACGCGTTGCCGATGAGCTGTTCGACCGCGGCCGGGCTGGCAAGCGCGCGATTGATGTCCGGATTGTTGAGGTTGTTCACCTTCAACCCATCCGTGCACGCGATCGCGCTACCCAGAACGACTGCGCCCGCAAGTGCGAAGCGATGGATATGCATCGATTTCCTCTAGAAAGAGCGGCGTCGGCCTCCGCCGTCGCGACGAATCGCGGCGGCGGATGCCTGCCCCGTTAGAAGCTGGTGGACAGCGAGAAGGTGAGCGACCGAACGTTGGGGAACGAGAAGGCGTCGATCGCATTCACCGCAGATGACCCCGACGTGTTCGTCGTCGAGACGTTACCCGCCTCGAGCGTTCCGACACCGACTTCAGGATCAAAGCCCTTGTACTTGGTGAAGGTGTGCAGGTTGCGGCCGATGACACTCACCGTCCAATCGCCCGTGCGGAACACCGGGCCCACGTGATACGCCGCCGTCACTTCACGGATCTTGGCATAGCTGGCATCCTCGACGAAGCGATTGTTCGGTCCGAGAATGTCGTAGAACCCACCAACGCCCGTCGCGTTATCCGGGTTCGACGCGCGGTAGTAGTAGCCGAGCGGCTTCGCCGTCTCGACGGTCTTGCCCGCCTGGTCCTGATCGGCGGAGAGGAAATCAAGGTACGACCAGTGACGACCCTGGTTGTACACGCGCTGGCCGATCGACGCGTCGAGCAATCCGTACAGCGTGAGCCGCTTGTACGTCATGTTCTCCGAGACGGCGAAGCGGTAGTTCGGCAGCGCGTTGCCGAGGGGAACGATCTGCGCCGTGCCGATCGAATCACGAAGCGTGATCGGCATGCCGAAGTAGAGCGGATAGGTATACGGCGCCTGGTTGCCGGGCAGCTGCGTCAGCCAAAGGTTCTTGGTGATGCCGTCCTTGTAGCTC
>JALZAE010000326.1 GCA_030948535.1 Gemmatimonadota bacterium
TTCCCGAGGTCGACTCAGTGGCGGCGTTGCCGTGGATCACGTTCCGTTCGACGCGACAGCTCGACGCATGCGCGAGGTAAATCGCGAAGAAGGCATCGTCGAAACGATCATCGAGAATGGCGCAGCCGCTCGCCGAAATCACCTTCAACGCAGCGCGATCCTCGACGAAGCTCGTACCAACGTGCGCGAAGCGAATGCCTCGAACGGTGACATCGTCGGCCGTCACCGTCATGATCTGGTGCGCGCCATCCCCATCGAGTGTCGGATATCCCTCGCCCGCGATCTCGACAGGCTGACTGACGACGATCGTGGGTTCGTGGTACACTCCCGCCCGGACGATCACGTGACCGCCGCGCGCGACGAGGGCAAGCGCACTGGTCAACGTGCGCACCGCACCTTCGGGCGAGACGAAAACGGTGTCGGCTCGGCCATGCGCCGATTGCGCCGACACCGGCGTTTTGACGATCGGCGCCGGCGATGCGTCCGCGTCCATGCCCGCCATGCGATGCGCATGGCTCGCCGGCGGGACGGGCGCGCCGTCGGTCTGGCCACATCCACTCGCCATGGCAATCGCCATGACAGCCGTCCCTAGCAGGCGAGCGCGCCCCCCTCCGCGACGCGGCGGCCACACCTGGATCATCCGTGCTCCGCTACGAGGAGCGACCGATCGGCAACGCGCACTGGTGACACGGCGGGCAGAGGCACGCGGATAATTCCGCGCGCCCGCCGGCTGTCGAGCAGCAGAGCCACCACGACCAGCGCGAACGCGACGACGGCGAGATACGCGCCCGTCGCGGGCCATGAGTACGCCGTAAAGTTGAGCAGTTGCTTCCAGCCGATGATCGGCGGCTGATAGCTCATGCCGGGGATCTTGATGATCGCGTGGGCGAAATCGATGTGATGGCCGTAGTCGTATTCCCACCACCAGAACTCGCCTAGTCCGGCGAGCGCCGCCACGCCAAAGGCGCCGAGCCATGCGATCAGCATCGCGCGCCGGCCAACTGCCGCGGCGAGCAGCGCGCCGAGGATCAGCACGCCGAGCACCCACGGCATGACGTGCAGCACCGGAATCGCCGTGGGCTCGATCACCTTCATCCCGATGTAGTGATTCAAGCCGTTAATGTTGCCCAGATCCGTCGGCGTGAGACCCACGACAGTGTTGACGCGAATCTGCATGCCGAGTCCTTCCGGATACTGCGGCGCCACCAACCTGATCGACCACAGCGGCGCGACAAACATTCCCGCCATCAACGCCGTCGCGGCAACAACCATGATTCTCGTTCTCGTCGACAATCTCATTACATACACTCCAGCGAGACGCCCGACGCACTACGCAAACGCGGTTTCAACGCGCGGCCGTGGTCTTGGCCGCGTGCCCGGTGGTCGCGATGCTCGGCTGGCCCATCTGGTTCTTGGCCTTCTGGCTGATGTTCGCCATCAGCGGCACCTTCGAGCCCGCGGGCGAGACGCGGATGTAGCCCTGCATCTCCTGGTGCAGCGCCGAGCAAAAATCCGTGCAGTAGAACGGATAGATGCCGGGCGTCTCAGGAAGCCACTTGAGCGTCTTCGTCTCGCCGGGCGGGAGAATGATGTTCGACGTCTCGGCGCCCATGATCGCGAAGCCGTGCACGATGTCCCAGTCCTGGTCGATGTTGGTGACGTGGAAGTAGACCGTGTCGCCGACCATCACGCCCTCGAGATTGTCCGGCGCGAAATGGCTGCGAATCGCGATCATCTTCACATCGACGCGTGTGCCCTTTCGCGTGATCGCCCCTTCGCTCTCGGCGCGCGTCGCGAAGGGATTCGTGTTCTCGGCGATCTTGAAGAACTTGACTTGCTTGTCCCTGATCATGCTCGCCGGCAGGGCCTGCGCGTAGTGCGGCTCGCCGGTCGTCGGGAAGTCGAGCAGCATTTTCATCTTCTCGCCCGAGATGTCGATCAGCTGCGCGGACTGCGCGAGCTCGGGACCGGTCGGCAGGTAGCGATCCTTCGTGATCTTGTTGATCGAGACGAGGTATTTGCCGTATGGCTTTTTGGAGTCACCACCGGGAATCATCAAGTGGCCGACCGAGTAGAACACCGGCATGCGGTCGACGACTTCCCAGGTGCCGAGCTTCCACTTCACGATCTCGCTCGAGATGAACATCGAGGTGTAGGCGTAGCCCTTCCCGTCGAATTCCGTATGTAGCGGCCCGAGCCCCGGTTTTTGCACTTCGCCGGCGATCGTGGCGGCATACTTGAGCACAGGAATACCGGCGATCTCACCGTCGAACTGCTTGTCGGCGATCGCTTGCTTCATCTTCGTGAAGGAATGCACCGGGATGACCGTGGCGAGCTTGCCGCCGGCGACGATGTATTCGCCCGTCGGATCGATGTCGACGCCATGCGGCGATTTCGGAGTCGGCAGGTAGTAGACGATGCCGGGACAGTCCTTCGGGTCGAGCATGCGGACGCTCGTCTTCCGCTCGCTCGACGCGACGCGCGTCGTCGGATCGACATAGTTGTGCAGGTAGTTCGCGGCGAAAGGCTTCGCCTTGCCATCGGCGACGCACTGCTCCGCCTGCTTGTAGTTCACGGCGGCGACGAAGTCTTTGTCGTTCTGAGACGCATTCTGCTCCAGCTTTTCGTACGCCTGCTCGCTGTTGTACGAGCTGAAGAAGAACCACCCGTCGGATGCGCCCTTGCCGGCGTGCCCCAGATCGTAGTTGAAGCCGGGCATCATGATCTGGAATGCGACGTCCATCTTCCCCGGCTTGTCGGCGGTGATGAAGGAGATCGTTCCTTTGAAGTTCTGCTTGTAGCTCTCGATCGAGACGTCGGCGTTGGGGATCGGGATGCTGAAGCGCGTCGCGGACACGATGTAGCGCGTGTCGGGCGTCGCGAACGGCGACGCGTGGCCGCCGGCCGAGTTGGGGATCTCGAGCACCTCATCGGTCTCGAAGCGAGTGAGATCGATGCGCGCGACTCGGGGCGTATTGTTGGCGTTGATGAAGAGCCAGCGGCCATCCGGCACGCCGTCCGTCATCGAGAGCTCGGGGTGATGCGTGTCGTCCCACGGAATCGAGCCATGCGTCGTCTGCAGCAGTGCCTTCGTCTCCTCGCTGAAGCCATAGCCGTTCTCCGGA
>JALZAE010000501.1 GCA_030948535.1 Gemmatimonadota bacterium
AATGCGTGACCCGCCTCGTGCCGCAGAAACTTCATCTGGTCGCTCTCGCCCTCCACGTCGGCCGACATCTCTTGCTCGATGCGCTCGAGTCGCGGATCTGCGAGATAGAAGGGAACGCCGATCAGCGGCGTCCCCTCCGGGCAGCCCCACTGATCGCTCAGATAGACCGGGGGCCGGAACGCCAATCCCTTCGCCTCGAGCTCTGCGTACAGCTGCTGCGTCAGTCGTTCGACGAGCGTGCCGCGCAGCGAGAGCCCAAGGTCGGAGATGCGGTGCGCGAGGAGCGAGTGGCGCTCGCTCTCCCAGTCATCGAATCGTTCTTGCACCTCCGAATGGAGGGCAAGCCGCATACCCGATGGGGCGAGGAATGAAAAAGGGCGCCGAATCCAGACTCGGCGCCCCTCTATTTCCAACCCCCCCCAACTCTTATTTTTCGATTTCAGGCCGCGCGTGTCTTTGCGGGTGCCTCGTCAGCGGGGGCAGGGCCCCACACGTAAGCCCAGAGTAGTGGCGCGGGCTCCTCGCGAGACCCCCGCGAGATAACGATCCCGATCGGCTCTTCCACTACTACATCATCAGATTTGACGGAAACGACGGCCATGCGCACCTCTCCAGGAAAAGACCCCGGAACGGCCGGGGCCGACAGCGCTTGAAGCACCCGCCGTGCCCCGGCACACAGTCGAGCCATCCTGCTGAGCGGCAGCCACTTACGAAAAACGCCCCGCGGACAAATCGCGCGGAGCGTCGTAATCGGACACAAGACTTTCGCCACTGGTGTGTCCCTTAGCTACGCGACAGCCTTGCGAGCAAGAAATCGCTCGGCGCTCGAGACGTCCCGCTCGACCGAGATCTGCCAGCCGATGTAGCTCGCCCGGAGCTCGTCGAGTCTCGCCTGCTTGCCATCGCCGCTGTCGATGTCCAGCAAGTGCACGCCCCCCTCGGTCGTTGCCTGCTGAAGCAAGCCCAGCGCGCGCGCTCGTTCGGCGACGGTGAGGCCGGAGAGCGCCCTTGCCGCGCACACGACGGCATTCAGCGGCATGTCGGGCGCCCAGCTCGCGAGGTCGGTGATGAAGCCGCGGACGCGTCCGGCGATTCCGACCGAGACCGCCGCATCCATCACGCGCTCGACGACGTCTCCGGTAGCATCGATCGTCGTTACCGCGCAGCCGTTGGCGGCGAGATAGATCGCCGTGCCTTCACTCGTGCCCGCGACCAGCACGTGACCTTCGGCGGCGCGCACCGTGCGAGCGAGCGCACCATCGGGACGCAGTCCCCAACGCTCCGGTCGGCTGAATTCTTTGAGGGCTTTGAGGCGGCGCTTTCGCCACGTGTTGTACGTGGGGACGCGCAGTCGCGCCGAGATGATGCGATCGACTTCATCGCAGAGGACGAGCTCGGTCAGCGCCAGCTGCTGCTGCTTGTTGAGCGAGGCGACGGCTTCGTCGCCGATCCCGAGGAGCGCGCTCCTGGGTACCGACTCCTTGTATTCCTCGATTTCGCGCTCGACGTACAGCTCGTACTCGTGTCGAAGCGATCGCGGGCGGTAAGCCATTCGCGCCGTGGTATGAGATTAAGACCGACCTAACCTATGGACGAGCGCCTCCATAGACAAGTCTCCGCTACGCCGGCTCCACGTGCACGATTACCTCGGTGGTGCCCAGCGCGTCCTGCAGTTTCGTCTCGACAACGTCGGCGATTGCGTGCGCTTCCGCGACGCTTCGCTTTGCCTCTACTCCGATCGTGACTTCGACGAACACCACTCCGCCGGCGCCGGCCCGCGATCGAACGGCGCGCACGTCCGCCACCTGCGCGATGTCGCTGACCACCCGTCGGATCTCCGCTGCATCGACGCCGCGCGCGTCGACGAGCACCGGCACAGTTCGGCGTACGATCAAATAACCGTTCCACGCGATCACGAGCGCGACGACGATTGCCAGCACGGGATCGACCAGCGGGATACCCGCGCGCGCGATGCTGAGCGAGGCAAGCGCGGCGGCGGTCACGTAGATGTCGCTCTGCGTGTGCGCGGCATCGGCGAGCAGAAACTCGCTGTCGAGCGCGCGCCCGCGACGGCGTTCGTACCACACGACGAATGCGTTCACGACCAGCGTGAACGCGAGCAACAGCAGCTCGAGCGTCGTCGGCGGCCGCAGCGCGGGACGATTGAGCAGATGATCGACCGCCTCGCGGAGCAGCGCGAAGCACGAAATCGACAGAAATCCGACGATGGCCAGCGCGCCCACCGTCTCGAACTTCTCGTGCCCGTATGGATGATCCTCATCGGGGCCGCGTGCCGCGACGCGCACGAGCGCCATCCCGATGACGTTGTTGAGGACATCGAGTCCCGACTCGAGCGATGCGCCCAACACCGAGAGCGAGTGCGTTCGCAAACCGACGACGAGCTTCACGATCACCGTCACGCAATTGAGCGCCATGATGAGGAGCAGCGTTTCTCGCACGCGCGGCGCGCGCTCGGCACGCAGGATCGCGACCGAGCCGGTGGTGTGTCGTACGGTGGTCGGCGTCGCCGATCGGTCGAGCGTCACGCGCGAAGTCTGCCGCCGCACGCGCGCGGGGTCAACGTGCGTGCGCGCTTTCGCCCCAGGCGCCCTTCTCGTACAATCCCGAATGCCTGAGCTGCCCGAAGTCGAGCGCGCGGCGAGAGCGCTGGAGCGCGCGTCGCGCGGAAAGGTCATCGCCGCGGTGCGTGCGCTGCATCCGTCCTTCAAGCGGAGCCTGCCGCCCGCCAACGCGCGTCGCGCGCGCGGACTTCGCGTCGTGCGCATCGAGCGCCGCGGCAAGCATCAGCTGATCCACCTCGACGACGGCTCTGTCCTCCATGCGCACTTTCGCATGACCGGCGATTGGTCGTTCGGAAAAGTGACAGACGACATCGATCCGCGCGCGCGCGCCGTGATCGATCTCGAGAATGGAACGCGCGTGTCGCTCATTGATCCGCGCGCGCTCGCATCCCTGATGCTGCATCGCCCCGGCGAGGAATTTCTCCCCGACCTCGGACCCGAGCCCCTCGACGCATCATTTACTGCGGAGGCGTTGCGTGCCGCGCTGGCGAAACGTCGCGGACCCATCAAGCCGGCACTGCTCGACCAGAGCGTCGTCGCCGGCATCGGCAACATCTACGCGGCGGAGTCGCTGTGGGAATCGCGCATCGATCCGCGCGCGCAGGCGTCGTCGCTCGGCGAGCAACGGCTGCGCGCGCTCGTCCGCGCCATCCGCGCCGTGTTGCGTCGCGCGCGCCCCGGCGACGGCAGATACTTCACTGGATCCGCTCAAGCCAATTGGCGCGTGTACGATCGCGAGGGACTCGCGTGTTCGCGATGCGATGGGACGATCGAGCGGATCACCCAGGCGACACGCTCGACCTACTTCTGTCCCGGATGCCAGGTCGAGCTGAGCTAGTCGAGCGCTTCGAGCAGAGCGCCCTTGATGTAACCGCTCTCCGGCATCGTCAGCAGCTCGGGATGATCGAGCGGCTGACCGCGGAGCTCGCGCAGAGCGATGCGCCGGCCGCTGTCCGCGGCCGCGGACTCGAGCATCTCGAGGAACAACGGCTTCGTGAGATGGAAGCTGCAGCTCGCCGTGAAGAGGAGACCTCCCGGCGAGAGCAGGCGCATCGCGCGCAGGTTGATCTCCTTGTAGCCGCGAATCGCAGCGGGTAGCGCTTGGCGCGTCTTGGCGAACGCCGGCGGATCGAGCGCGATCGTATCGAACCGGCCGCGCTCGCGCTCTGCCTCGCGCAGGTACTCGAAGGCATCGGCCTCGACAAAGCGAATGTTCTCGAGCGCGTTACGCCGCGCGTTCTCGCCCGCGCGCAGCAGCGCGGGCGCCGACGAGTCGAGTGCGATGACGGTTTCCGCGCGGCGTGCCAGATGCAGCGCGAAGCTGCCGTGATAACTGAAGCAGTCGAGCGCGCGCCCGCGAGCGATCCGGCCGCAGAGCACGCGATTCTCGCGTTGGTCGAGAAAGGCCCCGGTTTTTTGTCCGTCCCACGGCGCGGCGAGGTAGCGCACGCCGTGCTCGTCGACCTCGATCTCACGCGGGACATCGCCTGAGAGGAGCGTTGTCTCACGCGGCAGTCCCTCTTTGTCGCGCACCCGTACGTCGTTGCGCGCGAGTATGCCAGTGGGACCGATGAGCTCTCGCAGTGCATCGACGATCATTGGGCGCAACGTATCGACACCGGCGCTCAGCAGCTGCACGACGAGCCAGCGATCGTACCGATCGCAGATCAGCGATGGCGCGCCGTCCGCTTCGCCGGGGACGAGCCTGAACGCGTTTGTCTGTTCGCGCAGAGCGTGGCGTCGCGCGATCGCCCGCTCGAGCGTGGAGGTCCACCACCGTGCGT
>JALZAE010000525.1 GCA_030948535.1 Gemmatimonadota bacterium
GATGCGGTGGAGCTCGACGTGCACGCGACGAGCGACGGAGTCGTCGTCGTGCATCACGATCCTGATTTCGGCGGCCGCGCCATCGCGGAGATGACGCATGCCGACGTTGCGCGCGTTGTGTTGGCGATCAATGAGCGCGTCCCGACGCTGGCTGCCGTGCTCGACGCCGTAGCGCAACACGGGGCCGTGTATGTCGAGATTAAGGGCAGTGGCATCGAAGCGCGCGTTGTCGATGTCATCCGGAAATGCCCCGCCCCGCAGCAGTGCGCGGTGCACTCATTCGACCACGCGATGGTCCGGCGTGCGCGCGCGTTGGCGCCGGAGCTGACCTTTGGCATCCTCGTCGAGGACCGCGCGGGCGGCGACCTGGTTGCACAGATGCGCGCCGCCCACGCGACCGACGTTTGGCCGCACTACAAGCTCGTCGACTCCGCCATGGTCGCGGCCATTCACGACGCCGGCGGCCGGGTGATAACCTGGACGGTGAACGAAGAGCGTCTGGCCCGACGCCTCGCGGCCGCGGGCGTCGACGGACTTTGCTCGGATGCGATTCCGCTCGTGCGGCAAGCGCTCTCCTTCGAGTAATGCCAATGGAGCTGCAGCGTGTAGCGGTGATCGGCGCCGGCACGATGGGCCACGGCATCGCGTATGTCGCTGCCCTCTCCGGTCGCGACGTCATGTTGGTCGACGCCGATGCACCCGCGCTCGAGCGCGGACTCGGCAGAATTCGCGGCGCCTTCGACAAGGCGATCGAGCGCGGCAAGGCAACAACAGAGCAGCGCGATGCGGCGCTCGCACGGCTGCGCGGCACTCCCTCGGTGGGCGAGGCAGCCGCGGACGCCGACCTCATCGTCGAAGCGGTGCCCGAGCGCATGGAGCTCAAGCGGCGGCTATTCGCCGAGGTCGAGGCCGCGGCGAAGCCCGACGCCATGCTCGCGAGCAATACCTCGTCGCTCTCGATTACCGAGATCGCCGGCGCGCTCGTTCGTCCGGGGCGATTCATCGGTCTGCACTTCTTCAACCCGGTGCCGGTGATGAAGCTGCTCGAGATCGTGCGCGGCGAGCGCACGTCCGACGCCACGGTCGCCAGCGCGCGGGGCTTTGCCGACTCGCTGGGCAAGACGCCGATCGTCGTGCGCGATTCGCCCGGCTTCGCCACCAGCCGGCTCGGCATCGTGCTCGGACTCGAAGCGATCCGCATGCTCGAGCAGGGCGTCGCCAGCGCGGAGGACATCGATCGCGCGATGGAGCTCGGCTACAATCATCCGATGGGCCCGCTGCGGCTCACCGACGTCGTCGGTCTCGATGTGCGTCTCGCCATCGCCGATCACCTGCACGCGACGCTAGGCGATGACACGTATCGCGCGCCGGAGCTGCTGCGCCGTCTGGTCGCCGAGGGCAAGCTCGGCAAGAAGAGCGGCCAAGGATTTCACTCGTGGGAGAACGAACGATGACCGGATCAGCCGGAGCGTCGCAGGTGCTGTTGAGCGAGAACAGGGGCGCCGTGGCGCTCGTCACGATGAATCGCCCGGAGAAGCGCAACGCGCTGAGCGGCGAGCTGCGCACGGCGTTCGTTGCCGCATTGAGCGCCGCGGCGAGCGACACGAGCATCCGCGCGATCGTCGTCACCGGCGCCGGAGACAAGGCATTTGTCGCCGGCGCGGACATCGGCGAGTTCGAGGGACGAACGCCGGTCGACCAATGGCGCGTCATGAAGTCGGCGTCGATGTTCGAGGCGATCGAGCGCTGCGCCAAGCCGGTGATCGCGGCGGTCAACGGATTCTGCCTCGGCGGCGGAATGGAGCTGGCGCTCGCCTGCGACATTCGCATCGCGTCCACGTCGGCGAAATTCGGCCAGCCCGAGGTGAACCTCGGCATCATTCCGGGCGGCGGCGGCACGCAGCGGCTGCCGCGCGTCGTCGGGCTCGGCGCCGCGCTCAAGATGATTCTCTCCGGCGAGATGGTCGACGCGAGCGAGGCGCTGCGCCTCAAGCTCATCGAGGAAGTGCTCGCGCCGGATCAACTGATGCCTCGCGCGATGCAGTTGGCGGAGTTCATTGCCTCGAAGAGCCCGGTGGCCATCGCCGCGGCGAAAGAAGCAACGCGGGCATCGCTCAACATGTCGCTCGACGATGGCATGAAGCTCGAGACCGCGCTCTTCCAGCTCTGCTTCTCGAGTGAAGACAAGGCCGAGGGCGTCCGCGCGTTCCTCGAGAAGCGCGCCGCCACCTTCACCGGGCGCTGATGCCGTGACTACAGACACACCGATGCGCGTGACGGACGTACATATCCACATTCAGCCGTGGAGGCAGCTCAAGCCACAAGCGCTCGAAGTCATGCGCATGGGAAAGAGCGACGAGAAATTCCAGTTCTTCATGGCGGTGATGGACGATCCGAAGCTTCTGCTCGAGGTCATGGATCGCGACAACATCGATCGCGTCGGGATGGTGAACTACGTCTCGCCGAACGTGATGGGGTTCGACGACAGCACCAACGACTTCATCGTGCAGTACGCCGAGGCGAATCCGCGGCGGCTCATCCCCTATGGCGGCGTCGATCCCGTCACGAATCCCAAGGCGGGTGAAGGCGTCGAGCGGTTGGTGAAGCTCGGCATTCGCATGCTCAAGTTCCATCCGAATCATCACCGGGCGCCCGCCAACGCATATAGCGATGGGCTCACGGCGCAGGCCGACATGTATCGTGTCGCCGAGTCGCATGGCATTCCGGTGATGATCCATACCGGCACCAGCATCTTTCCAGGCGCGCGCAGCAAGTGGGGCAATCCGCTCGAGCTCGACGACGTCGCCATCGACTTTCCGGAACTGCAGATCGTGATGGCGCACGGCGGCCGACCGCTCTACATGGCCGAGGCGTTCTTCGTGTTGCGGCGGCACAAGAATGTGTGGTTCGATCTCAGCGGCATTCCGCCGAAGAGTCTGCTCGAGTATTTCCCGCGACTCGGCGAGCTGGAGAAGAAGCTGCTGTGGGGGACGGATTGGCCGAGTCCCGGCGTCGAGAGCATGCGCACGAACGTCGATCAATTCCTCGCGCTTCCGCTCGCCGACTCCGTGAAGCGAGCAGCGGTTGAGACGAATCCCGCGCGCCTGCTGCCCACCTGACCATCGCGCTCGTTTTTACTCGCACCTGACGACCGCACGCCTGGCGACGGACTGGCGCGCGGTCTACAATCACCGCGAGCACACTCATCCTTCCTCGAGGACGCCGGTCTCGATGCGTACCACTCGTCTCTTCGTCATTCTCGCCGGCCTCGGCTGCGCGTCGCAGGCAGGACCGCAGAGCGGACCGGCGGCGCCGGCGCCGGGCGCGGCGAAGCCCGCGTCGTCGAGCACCGATACGACCAAGTCGCACTACGGCGCCGGCGCGCTCTCGACTCCCAATGCTGATCCGTATCCGAGCACATACAAGCCCGTCGCATCGCGCCCGACGGTGATTCGCAACGTCGCGATTCTCACGGCGGCGGGCCCGCGCATCGATAACGGCGCAGTCCTGCTGCGCGACGGCAAGATCGCGGCGGTCGGCCGGACGGTCGATGCGCCCGCCGATGCAATCGCGATCGATGGGACGGGCAAGTTCGTGACGCCCGGCCTCATCGACACACATTCGCATCTCGGCGTGTACGCCGCGCCAGGCGGAAACGCGCTGGACGACGGCAACGAGGCGACGAATCCCGCGACGCCCGAGGTGTGGGCCGAACATTCGGTGTGGCCGCAGGATCCGCAGTTCCCGCGCAATCTGGCCGGCGGCATCACGACGCTGCAGGTGCTGCCCGGTTCGGCGAACCTGTTCGGCGGGCGGAGCGTCGTGCTCAAGGTCGTGCCCGCGCGCACGGTGCAAGGGATGAAGTTTCCCGGCGCGAAGTACGGTTTGAAGATGGCGTGCGGTGAGAATCCGAAACGCGTCTACGCGCAACGCGGACCGGCCACGCGCATGGGCAACGTGGCCGGCTATCGTGCGCAGTGGATCAAGGCGGAGGCGTATCGGCGGAAATGGGACAAATGGCTCGCCGACAAGAAGGGCGACCCACCGGATCGCGACCTGGCGATGGAGACGTTGGCCGAGGTGCTGCGCGGCAACATCCTCGTGCACAACCATTGCTATCGCGCGGACGAGATGGCGCAGATGATCGACATCGCCCACGAGTTCGGCTACTCGATTCGTTCATTCCACCACGGCGTGGAAGCGTACAAGATCGCCGACCTGCTGGCGACGGAAGGTATCGGCGCATCGATCTGGGCGGACTGGGGCAGCTTCAAGATGGAAGCGCTCGACGCGGTGCGCGCCAACCTCGCGCTCGTGCACCAGGCGGGCGTGCGCGCGATCGTGCACTCGGACGACCCATCGGGATCGCAGCGATTGAATCAGGAAGCCGCGAAAGGCATCGCCGCCGGCAGGGTGGTCGGGATTACCATCTCCGAGGACGATGCGATCAAGTGGAATACGATCAACCCGGCCTGGGCGCTTGGGCTGGACGACAAGATCGGCTCACTGGTCGCCGGCAAGAATGCCGACGTCGTGCTCTGGTCGGGCAATCCCTTCAGCGTATACACTCGCACGGAGAAGGTGTGGATCGACGGCGTGATGTTGTACGACAGACTCGATGCGAACGAATCGTGGCGCACAGACTTCGAGCTCGGCTTCGTGCCGGCCATTCGCGGAGGCAGCCGGTGACCGTCTTCACTCGCATCTCTTTCGCGACGCTCGCCATCGTGGCAACCGCCTCCGCGGCGGCCGCGCAGAGCATTGCTATCATTGGCGGGAAAGTCTATCCGGTGAGCGGGCCGGCGATCGAGCACGGCACCGTGCTCATCCGCGACGGCAAGATTGTCGCGGTCGGTGCCGGCGTCCCGATCCCCGCCGACGCCAAGCGCATCGACGCCACCGGCAAGTGGGTCACGCCCGGACTGGTGAACGCGGCAACGCAGTTTGGCTTGTTCGACGTCGGCTTCGGCGCGGGGAGCAGCGACGTCTCGGCCAGAGGCTCCGGCAACGGACTGACGCCATCGTTCACGGCGTGGGAAGGAGTGAATCCGAACTCGGTGTATTTGGCGCCCGCGCGCGACGAAGGCATAACGTCAGTACTCACCGCGCCGGGCGGCGGCATGATCGGCGGTCAGGCCGCGATGCTCGACCTCGTCGACGGCACTGTCGGCGACATGCTGATCAAGGCTCCCGTCGCGATGGTCGGTACGCTCGACGATCCGAGCGCGGGCAAGCTCGGTGCACGAGCGGAGATGTTCGCCAAGCTGCGCGAGTTGATCGAAGACACCAAAGCCTTCATGCGCCACCGCGCCGACTTCGAGCGAAACGGCACGCGGCCATTCGCTGTGGGCCGGGTCGACCTCGAGGCGATGATCCCCGTGGTCGAAGGACGCGTGCCGCTCGCGTTGCAGGTAAATCGCGAGAGCGACATCGACGCGGCGCTTCGATTGGCGAAGCAGTACTCGCTCAAGCTGATCATCATCGGCGCGGCGGAGGGCTGGAGAATGGCGCCGCGCATCGCCCAAGCGAAGATACCGGTGATGGCCGGCGCGATGAACAACATCCCGTCGACCTTCAACTCATTGGGCCAGCGGCAGGAGACGCCTGGGATGCTGCGGAAAGCCGGCGTCGACGTCGCCATCATCGGCAACGCGGGCGGCGGGGATGAGGAGCAGTTCAACATCCGCAACATCCGCCAAGAAGCGGGCAACGCGGTAGCATACGGCATGAGCTGGGACGACGCGCTGCGCGCCGTGACGCTCACACCGGCCGAGCTGTTCGGCGTCGCCGACAAGATCGGCTCGCTGCGCGCGGGCCGCGAGGCGAACGTCGTGGTGTGGAGCGCGGACCCATTCGAGTTCGGCACGCGTGCCGAGCACGTGCTCATCCGCGGCAAGGAGATCGCCGATCAGACTCGGCAAGACGAGCTGACCAACCGCTATCGCACGTTGCCGCCCAACTACAAGAAGCCGTAGCGAGCGGGCTCAGATTCGCGGCACGGATATCGGCGTTGGATACGGGATCGGCGGGGCCGACGGCGTCGCGGTGGGCACGCACCCCCAGGCACCGAGGCAGCGTCCGAGAACGAGGCCGCTGCCGCAGCAGATCTTCACCAAGCCCAAGCACGTGGTCGCGTCGCAGTTCGGGAGCGCCGTCTCGTCAGGGGTGACGGGCTGCGTCGCCGGCCGGTTGCCGAGCGGATACTCTAGAACGCGCACCTGCGCACCGACGCGAATCTCGACGAGGCGACCGGTCACGCGCACGCTCGCAGCGTCGATCTCTAGCACGCCCTTCCCCGACGACGACCGAAGCACGGTCGCCGAATGCGCCTTTGTTGCGCTGCCATTGAATTTCACCCACGCGCTCATGCGGCTACCTCAGCGTGTATGCCGGTTCCCATCTCGCGACGCGGGAACTTGCTCGGATGCGCGGAGTCGTCAAGGCCTCGAGGCGTAGCAAACGCAAAAGCTCCCGGCGATGTTCGCCGGGAGCTTTTCGACTCAAAGCTCACAATCCGCCGGTATTCGGCGCGGAAGCCGTCTCCGTTTGCGCGGGCGGCTCCGATGCGGTCGCGCTCGTGTCATAGGTGGCCACATCCGATTTCGCGGTGCGGTCAGTCTTGCGCGAGCGAATCATGTCATCGAGGCGATCCTCGAGTTTCTTCGCCTCTGCCTCGTGTGAAGCCAGCGTGGAGCTCAATCGCGAGTACGCATCGGCATCGACCTCGCCGCCGCTCAGCCTGGCGCGATACACCGCGTAGCCGAGCGCCTGCGCGGCCTTGTCGGCGAGTTGGCGGGCGCGCAGCGCGTCGAGGCGAAGCTTTCCTTCATCGATCGCGCTCTGCGCGGCGCGCCCCGCGCGATCGAGCTCTTGTTTGACCTTGTCCCAAAGTGCCATGGACGTCCTCTCGGTATCGGGATCCCACGCGTCACACTACGCTCGCGAGACGATGCAGGTTCCATAAAACGAGAACGCCTCCGCATCGCGGAGGCGTTCGACCGGCGGGGAGCGAGCGGCGCGCTACGCGGCCGACGTCTGCTCTTTCGCCGTCGGCGGATAGACGCTGACGCGATACCGCGTCTTGCTCTTGTGCTCGAACTTCACGATGCCATCGATGAGCGAGAAGATCGTGAAGTCGGACCCGAGTCCGACGTTGCGGCCGGGATGATACACGGTGCCGCACTGGCGGATGATGATGTTGCCGGCACGCACGACTTCGCCGCCGTACTTCTTCACGCCGCGGTACTGGGGATTGCTGTCGCGGCCGTTGCGAGTAGAGCCGACGCCTTTCTTGTGAGCCATATGCCTACTCTCAGCCGAGGGTAATGTCGTTGATCTTGATTTCCGTGAAGCCCTGCCGGTGTCCCTGCTTCTTCGCGTAGTTCTTCCGGCGCTTCATCTTGAAAATGACGATCTTCTCGCCCCGTCCGTGCTTGACGATCTCAGCCGTGACCTTGGCACCGCTGACGAGCGGCTTGCCCGCGTGCACGGTGCCGCCATCGGAGCCGAGGACGATCTCCTCGAAGGTGATCGTCGATCCGACATCAGCGACCAGCGACGGGATGCGAATCTTCTTGCCCGGCTCGACCTTGAACTGCTTGCCGCCGGTACGGATGACTGCGTAGGAGGACATGGAGACCGTGGTGAAGTGACTGTAAACGGTATAGCCTAAAGAAGTTATCGAGGCTTGGGGGGAGAGTCAACGGGCGGGTGTGGGGCGTAGGGTGTTGGGTGTGGTTAGGGCCGACCATCTGCGCGCTGCCTCAGCCTCCTTTGAAGCGCGGACAACAATCGGCCGACTGAGTCCGCGCGACTCAGCAGGGGGTCGACCCTGGTCTCCGGCACATACGAGGCGAAGACCGTTCCGATGAGCAACGTCTCCAGCTCTTTTAGCGATCCGTTCGCAATCGAGAGGTGGTGCAGATACTCCCCCCGGTGCTTGCGCCCATAGCCCTCCGCAATGTTTGCGGAACGGAAAGGGCAGCGCGCTGAAGTTGACTCGTCAGTCCGAAGATTTCGGAGCGCGGCAGCTGCCGGCCGAGCGCGTACACGTCACGCATCAGCTCCATGGCGAGCTGCCAAACGATCAGTTCCCGGTAGCTCGCAAGTGGCATGAGGTCGCTCGGCGCGCGAGTGGTTGAGTTAACCACACCCTATCCCCCACACCCGACACCCGCATCATCAAAAACCTTCACGCCACCGCGTACTGCTCCGTCACATCCCGCTCCGCCCCTTCACCACCATCTTGAACTCGTCGGGCTTGAGCAGCGGATCGTCGCGCAGTTCGACGGCGAAGCCCACCGCCTTCTCGAGCTTCCGCGTGAAGTCGTGCTCGTTCTCCAGCACGTACAGCGCGACCTCGGGGTGGAGCTTGACGGTGATGTTGTCCTTCTTCCCCTCGATCGCCATGCGCCGCACCGAGCGCTCCATGCGGCGGACGATCGTCTCCGGAGTGAAGACGCGGCCGGTGCCGGCGCAGGTCGGGCACGCGATCGTCATGTTTTGCAGGTGGCTCTGCCGCACGCGCTGGCGGGTCATCTCGATCAGGCCGAGATCGCTGACGGCGAAGGCTTTCGTGCGGGCGCGGTCGCGCGCGAGGTTGGTGCGGAGCTCCTGGAGCACCTTGTCGCGGTTGGCCTTCGTCTCCATGTCGATGAAATCACAGACGACGATGCCGCCGAGATCGCGAAGGCGCAACTGCCGCGCGACCTCGCGCGCGGCCTCGGTGTTGGTCTTGAAGATCGTTTTCTCGGGGTCCTTCTTGCCGGTGTAGCGCCCGGAGTTGACGTCGATCGAGATCAGCGCCTCGGTTTGCTCGATGATGAGGTAGCCGCCCGACGGCAAATCGCATCGACGCTTGAACAGGTCGCGAATCTCCTGCTCGATCTCGGTCTGATCGAAGATCGGCACCGTCTCTTCGTACAATTTCACGCGCTCGATGAGGTCGGGCGCAATCCCCTTCAGGTACTCCGTGATCTCGTTGAAGACCTGCTTCGAATCCACGGTGAGCGAGTCCACCTTCGTACTGAACAGGTCGCGAATCAGGCCGCGCGTCAGGCCGGTCTCGCGATGCACCATAGCCGGCGCGCGCATGAAGTGCGTCTTCCGCTTGATGCGCTTCCAGTTGTTCTGCAGGGTCGCCAACTCGCGCTTGAACGTCTCCTGCGTCACGTCCTCGCCGACGGTGCGCACGATGACGCCACCCGAGTCGTCGGGAAGTACCTCCTTCACCAGATCGCGCAGTCTGCCACGCTCGGCGCGATCGCCGATCTTGCGGCTCACGCCCACGCGTGACGCGAAAGGCATGTAGACGAGGAAACGGCCGGCGAGTGAGATCTGCGCGGTGACGCGCGGTCCTTTCGTCGAGATCGGCTCCTTGCTGACCTGGACGAGAATGTCCTGGCCGCGCTTGAGCTGATCCTGGATGTTGGGCGCCTTGGCGCGGCGGCCGCGGCGCACCTCGCTCTCCTCTTCTTCATCACCTTCCTCGTCGTCGTCGTCCCGCTCTTCGTCTTCGGGGAAGACGAGATCGGAGGCGTGGAGAAAGGCGCTCTTTTCCGTTCCGATGTCGACGAACGCCGCCTGGATGCCGGGCAGCACGGCTTCGACGCGTCCCAGATAGATGTCCCCTACCATGCGCTTGGCGTCGGGGCGGTCGACCATCAGCTCGACGAGCTGGTCATCCTCCAGAATCGCGACACGGGTCTCTCTCGGGGCGGCATTGATCAGGATTTCTCGCTTCATGGTGCATCGTGCCACGCCTCACTTCCGGCGACTCGGCGGATGTTGCGAGGGTGGGCCAAGGCTGAAGGTCTTCACGCACGGTGGGCGCCCAAACGTGGCGAAACGCGAGGCCGGCGCTTGATGCTCTGCCTGCCTCGTCGCCGGTGATGACGCGGCGCGGAATCGTCCACGACGGACCCGCCGCGAGCAGAAGCCGGACGCTCCCCATGGCGATGATCGCCAGGGCCAGCGCCAGGATGCTCTCGGTGGTGCGGATCGTCATGCGATTCTTCGCGATGCGGGGCGTGTGCGCGGCGGAGCGAGCGCGCGTCGCGCGGATCTCGCTCCGTACTGAACTTCTCGCACGCCGGGCCTCGAGTCGCGCGGCAACCGGCGTGCTGGGGAATTAGTTGTCTTGACTCAAGTATAGACGGAAATGGGCGTTGATTGCAACGATGAGAGGACTCTCAGTCGGCGATCTCCTTCAGCAACTGGCGCGCGATGACGATGCGCTGAATCTCGCTCGTCCCCTCGCCGATCTCGCAAATCTTCGCGTCGCGCATCATGCGCTCGACGGGATAGTCCTTCGTGTAGCCGTATCCGCCGTGGATCTGCACGGCCTTCGTCGTCGCGCGCATGCAGAGCTCCGAGGCGAAGAGCTTTGCCATCGCCGCCTCTTTCGTGAATGGCCTCCCATTTTGCGCGAGCCAAGCGGCATGGTAGACCATGTGCTTGGCCGCGGCGATTTCGGTCGCCATGTCGGAGAGCTGAAACTGAATGCCCTGGAACGCGGCGATCGGTTTGCCGAACTGCTTGCGCACGGTCGAATACTTGAGCGCCTGCTCGAAGGCGCCTTCGGCAATGCCCAACGAGAGCGCGGCGATGCCAATGCGGCCGGAGTCGAGCGTCTTCATGAAGTTGACGAAGCCCTTCCCCTCCTCGCCGAGCCGGTTCTCGACCGGAACCTCGACATCCTCGAAGATGAGCTCTCGCGTGTCCGAGGCGCGCCACCCGAGCTTGTCCTCCTTCTTGCCGGCGCGGAATCCGGGCATGACCGGCAGCGATGCGTCGTGCCCTGCGCCGACGGTGCGTGCCTTCTCGAGGTCGACGGTTTCCTTGGTGAGGATGAAGGAGCTGATCCCCTTCGTTCCCTTGCTCGGATCGGTGACCGCGGTGACGACGAAGATCTCGCCGACGCCCGCGTGGGTGATGAATCGCTTCGACCCGTTCAGGATGTAGCGATCCCCCTTGAGTACCGCGGTGCTGCGCGTGCCGCCCGCGTCGCTGCCGGCGCTCTCTTCCGTCAGCCCGAATCCGCCGAGCACGCGACCGGTGGCGAGCAGCGGCACGTAGCGCTCTTTTTGCGCCTCGCTGCCGAAGTTCACGATCGGCGACGTGCCGAGCGTCGTGTGGGCCGAGATGGTGATGCCGTGCGACGCGTCGACCTTCGACATCTCGTGGATCACCGTGATGTAGCTGATGTAATCCATGCCGGAGCCGCCAAGCGATTCGGGCCACGGAATGCCGAGCAGACCGAGCTCGCCCATCTCCTTTACCGTCTCCCAAGGAAAGTCCTGGCTGGCGTCGAAGCTGGCGGCGATCGGCGCGACGCGCGCGCGCGCGAACTCGCGCACCATGTCGCGGACGACGGTGTGATGCTCGGTGAAGTACGGGAGCTCTTCCATGGTCTCGGCCTCGAGGGAGTTACGCTGCTTCGGTATCGTTCGCGCCGCGGATCACGGCGAGAAAGCGCTCGCCATATTTGTCGAGCTTGGCCGGACCCACGCCGCGCACGGTCTGCATCGCGGCCAGATTCAAGGGACGGCGCACCGCGAGTTCATGCAAGGTGCGGTCGGGAAATACCACGTACGCGGGTACGTGGTCATCGCGCGCGAGGGCGCCGCGAAGCTGTTTGAGCGCGGCAAGGAGCGTCGCATCGCCCGGCCCGAGCTCGAATGCGTCGGACGCCGCCGAAGCGGCGGACTCCGCGCGACGCGCGCGCTCGTCGCGCGGCACCTTGGCTTTCCGCGTCTTCGATTTCGGGGCGTGCTTGTCGGGCTCGATGTGCGTGCCGAGGCAGTTGTCGCACCCGTCGCACTTCTCGCGCGCTGCCGGATCGCCGAAATAGCGGAGCACGAAGCCGCGGCGGCAGGCGCTGGTATACGCGTACTTCTGCATCGCGTCGAGCTTGCTCAAATCGGCCCGGCGGCGCCGGTCGAGCGTCGGCCAGTCGATACCAAGCGCATCGAGGGGACGTCCCGCACTCACGAGGCGAAGACCGCCGCCGGTCCGCTCCCACGTCAGGATCTGTCGCTGCTGCAGACTCTCCAGTGTGGCGGCGACAGCTTGGGCGTTACCGAAACCGGGGGGCAGTCCGTCGCTGTTGATCGCCGCGCCCTCGTACATCTTGGGCCCAACGACGCGCCACATCGCACGCAAGAGTTCGCGCTCGACAGGATCGTCGATCTCGCGCTTGATGCGCTCGGGCAGTGCCAGCAGTCTGACGAAGAGACGCGAGTTGGATGCGAGCTCATTGGCCAAAGCGCCGGCCCCGGTGAGAATGCGAAGCGCGCTCTCGACCTCGCGGTCCTTGACATCGGCCTTCATCGACGCGGCGATGTCGGCCGCGGTGCCACGCACGCAGCCGGTCGAGTCCGCGGTGCGCCGAAGCTCCTGGTACACCTTCTCGACCGTCGCGCGATCGGGGTAGGCGCTCTTGATGAAGAACTCATGCGTGAAGCGATCGGGGAACGCGTGCAGCAGCACACAGTCCGAGTGCTTGCCATCTCGGCCGGCGCGACCCGCCTCCTGGTAATACGCCTCGAGCGTTCCGGGCATGGCGTGATGGATCACCAGGCGCACGTTCGCCTTGTCGATCCCCATGCCGAACGCATTCGTGGCCACGATCACGCGCACTTCGCCGGCCATGAACGCGTTCTGCACATCGTGCCGATGCGCGTCGTCCAGGCCGGCATGGTACGCGATCGCCGGGATGCGCGCGCGCTCGAGCGCGCCCGTTACGCGCTCGACCGCTTTGCGCGTCGACGCGTACACGATGGCGAGACCCTCGCGATCGCGGAGCACATCCACCAGCGCGGCATCCTTGTCGGTATCGCCGCGCGTGCGCACGACGTGATAGTGCAGGTTCGTGCGATCGAAGCCGGTGATGATCGTCTGCGCGTTCGTCAGCCCGAGCTGCTTGACGATGTCGGCGCGCACTTCGGGCGTCGCGGTCGCCGTCAAGGCGACGGTGTGGGGATTCCCCAACCGGTCGCGCACGGCACGAATGCGGAGATAGCTCGGACGGAAATCGTGGCCCCACTCGCTGATACAGTGCGCCTCGTCGATCGCCAGCAGCGAGACCCCCATTGCGCGCAGCCGGTCGGCGCTGTTGCCGAAGTCGAACCGCTCGGGCGCGACGTAGAGCAGCTTGATCTCGCCCCGCTCGGCGCGCGACAGGCGGTCGGCGACCTCGTTCGCCGAAAGCGTCGAGTTGATGAATGCGGCAGGCAGACCTTTGGCGGTGAGCGCGTCGACCTGGTCCTTCATCAGCGAGATGAGGGGCGACACCACCACGGTCAGGCCGGGCAGCATCAGCGCCGGCACCTGGAAGCAGAGCGACTTGCCGCCGCCGGTCGGGAGAATGACCAGCGTATCACGCCCCGCGAGGACGGACTCGACGGCGCGCTCCTGTCCCGGACGAAACGCCGGATAGCCGAAGCTCGACCGCAGAACGTCGCGGGCGTCGTCGATCGTGTAGGTGGCGGTCATCCCTGCAGCGTCACACGGGTGCGGCTCAATCGCAACATCGTTCTCTCGCGAGCCGCATCGCCCTGTCGCATCAGACGGCGCGGGCGAAATGCCCGCGCGTGAACCGGGAGCCGACGGTCGACCGGATCGTTGCGAGGTCGGGCACACTGTTGGCCGCGATCGCGTCGAGCGCCGCGCCGAAGCGGGAGACGATGTCGGCCACCGGATCGCCAGGCACGTTAAACAGCATCCGATAGTTGCGAATGCCCGCGCTCCAGAGCGTCGGCAGATACTCCGACCCTTCGATCGGACGCGAGTGCAGCAAACGATTGCGGCAGGCGTAATCCGTGGCGACCGGAAAGGTATAGCCCGCCGGATCGGTGATCTCGACGACCGGATGCGTCTTCACGCACAGATCACGGCACGTCGTCGGCTCGCGGTCGAACGCGGCCGACAGCACGCAATGCTCGATCGTCATCCCCTCCGGCCTGCCGTAGACGAGCACCTCTAACCGGTCGCTCTGCGAGGCGGCGGCGAGATCGGCGATCTCATCCGTGGTGAGCTCGATCGAGGCCACGACGCGAGATGCGGCGAGCCGGAACAGCTCCGCCGCGGTGTGCTGGTTGAAGCAGTTGACCGCGTAATCCGCGACGACATCGCGGCCGGCCGCCCCGAGCTCGGCCACGAGTCCGAGATGTCCGGACAGCATCGGAAGTCCGAGATCGAGCCACTTGGTCAAAAGCTTTCGATCCGCGGGGCGCACGATCGTGGGGGTGCGAAGCCGCAGCGTGATATTGCGAGCCTGCAGCTCATCCGCCAACGCGCGCACGCGAGTGACAGGCGGCATCGGATGACGCAGGAACGGATCGAGCGCGATCTCGGTGGCGCCGGCGTCCGCCGCAAGGCGTGCATCGTCGAGCGAGTAGACATCGGCCGACAAGCGGTGGGTCGCGCCCGGGGCGACGCGCGGGATATCGGCGGTCGTGCCGACCGCGGCCTGGATTCTCGAGCGGCGCTCAGAGACGCGCGACTGCTCGGCCCAATCTCGCCGCAGCATCAGCTGCTCGATCGCCTCCTGCCGGACGTGATTCAGCTCGCTCACCGGGAGGAACAAGCCTTGGTCGAGCCCGGTGAGATCGAGCGCGCCCAACGAGAAGGGGGTGTCCCCCAGGCGGCCGAGCTGCTCACGCAACTGGGTGTGATCGAGCGCGCGCTTCGATGCGGGCGCGAGCTGGATCTCGCTCCGGGTCGTCACGGTGTCGCCATCGGCCGTGAAGACGACCTTGAAGTGCGAGCCGGCACTGCCGAACACTCTGGCGTCGAGCCGCGTCTTGCGCTCCTTGGCGGCGGGAGCGAGCGACGCGAAGCTGCTGCGCGCGCGCTCGAGGAGCGCCGCGTGGGACGTGCGCACGACGCGCGCGCCAAGTCGTACTCCCGCGCGAGATGAAATGGCCTGACGCACGCGGCCGTCGCGCTCGCCAATCGTCCGAATGCGCGCGATCGCGAAGCCGATCGGGTCGCCCCCGCCCGTCTCGTTCTCGAAGACGATGCCGTCGTTCACCTCGAGCGCCTCGCTCAGCTCGACGATCACCTCGCCGCGCTCGAAGCCGGTGACGACGCCGAGCACAACTCCACGGTTGTCGGGTTGCTCGCGCGTGATGAAGCCGCGACCCGCCCGCCCGCCGAACATGCCGCCGGTAAAGCCGCGGCTGTAGATCTGCACCATGTCTGCCGACGACGTCGCCGAGACATCGACGCGCTCACCATTGGCGACGCGCGACAGAAAGTCGCGATAGCTCTTGGTGACGGTCGCGACATATTCCGGCTTCTTCTTCCGTCCCTCGACCTTGAGACACGACACGCCGAGCTCGGCGATCTCGGTCAGATGCTCCGCTGCCGCGAGATCCTTGGCCGAGATGAGAAAACCAGCGTCGATCGTCTCGCCGGAGACGGCATCGGTAAGCGAGTAGTCCTTGCGGCACGACTGCGCACACGAGCCGCGGTTCGCGCTGCGCTCGCTGATCATGCCCGACATGTAGCACTGACCGGAGTAGGAGATGCAGAGCGCGCCGTGCACGAACGTTTCGAGCTGCAGCTCCGGAACTGCCGAGCGGATGACACGAATGTCGTCGAGCGTGTTCTCGCGGGCGAGCACCACGCGATCGATCCCCAAGCCGTGCATCACCGCCGCGCCCGCGACGTCGTGAACGGTCATCTGGGTCGACCCGTGAATCTCGAACCCCGGATATGCGCGCTGGATGAGCCGCACGAGCCCGATGTCCTGCAC
>JALZAE010000531.1 GCA_030948535.1 Gemmatimonadota bacterium
TGGCTAACCGACAACTACGGCTGGCCCTGGATCTTCTACATCAACATTCCCCTCGGCGCGCTCGCGGCGGTGATGATCACCGCGTACGTGCACGATCGCCCGAACCAGATTCGGCCGAAGAGCATCGACTACATCGGCATCGCGCTGCTCATCATGGCCGTCGGGTCGATTCAGTATTTGCTCGAGCACGGGCAGCGCGACGATTGGTTCGACTCGCCCTTCATCACCACACTCGCGGTGACCGGCGTGGTCGGCGGAATTCTGTTGATGTGGCGCGAGATGACGACCGACGATCCCGTCATCGATTTTCGCGTCCTGCGACATCGCCAGATGTGGGTCGGTACGCTGCTCGGTATCGTAATGGGGGTGGGACTGTTCGCGTCGGTGTTCACGCTGCCGGTATTTCTGCAGAACAATCTGCACATGACGGCGCAGCAAACCGGAATCGTGTTGCTGCCGGGCGCCCTCGCGACCGCGGTGTCGATGGCGGTCGTGGGCCGGCTCACCACGCGCGTCGACGCGCGACTGCTCATCGCCAGCGGCGCGCTGCTGTTCGCGATGGCGATGTGGCAGCTCTCGCGCATCACGGGTGAAAGCGGAACGACCGACTTTTTCTGGCCGCTCATTTGGCGCGGCATCGGCTTGGGCGCGATGTTCGTTCCGCTTACGACGGTCACGTTGGCCGAGCTCTCGCTGGATGAGCTGCCGCAGGGCACCGGGCTGTACAACTTCTTTCGCCAGCTCGGCGGATCGTTCGGCATCGCCGGCATCGCCACGCTCCTGGCGCACTACACGGCGAGCTTCCGCTCGATTCTCGGCGAGCATCTCACGCGCGGCGATCCCGCCGTCATGGGGCGCGTGCAGATGATGACGCGAGCGATGATGGCAAAGGGCGCCGATGCCGCGACGGCCCGCGGACAGGCGCTCGCGATTCTCGACCGGCAAGTGCTCGGGCAGGCGAGCGTCATCGCCTACGGTCGCATCTACGTGCTGAGCGCGATCCTCGTCCTGGCGATCGTTCCACTGCTCGTGCTCGTCCGGAAGACCGCGCGCAGCGGCGGCGGCGATGCGGGCCACATGATCATGGAGTGATCGCGGCGGCCGCGGGCACGCGCGGGTCTCGGCGGGCGGCGTGTAGTGATCATCGCTGCCGGCGACGATCATCAGCGGTGCCTCCAGCGAGTTGATTCGCTCGATCGGGCGGAGGGCCGCGCGGTCGATGCCGAGGCGAGCGGCCGTGGATGGCAGCGCAAGCCGCGCGATGAGCGGACCCAATCCGCCGAACGGACCAAGCCAGGCGGCGAATCGATGCTCCACCGCCAGATCGATGGTCGGATACATCGATTCGAGCACCACCGCGTCGGCGCGCGTGGTATCCCGGCCGGCAAGCAGGGATGCGCCCAACGAAATACCGATGATTCCCACGCGCTGAAGTGGAGCCGCCGCTCGCAAGAAGGCGAGCGCCGCTTGCGCATCGAACCGCTCGCGATGGCCGAAGGTGATGTGCTCGCCGCCGCTCTCGCCATGCGCTTGAAAGTAGGGCACGAAAACGGCAAAGCCGGCGCGATGGAGAAATCGCGCACGGGGAAGCATCGCGAGCCGATTCTCTCCGGTGCCGTGCAGCAGCAGCACCGAGCCGCATCCCGCGCGTCCATCGATGAGCCAGGCGGCCAGCGTACTCCCGGAGGCGCTCGCGACCGCGACGCGTCGTCCGGGCTAATCCTCCGGCACATCGCCGACGCGTGCCGGGGCGGCGCGCGCGAGCACGCATGCCGCGAGTGGTAGTACGGCGAACGCTCAGTGAATCGCCGATGCTCGATGCGTCATGTGTCGATGTTAGAGGTCCGCCGCGCCGCGATCGATACGTCGCATGATGTAGTCTGGAGCGCCACCAACCGCGCTACGAATCGCGCAGCGCCGCGGCCGGATCGAGTCGCGTCGCGCGCCGCGCCGGAAGGCATCACCACCTGCTTCGGGTCGGACAAGGGAAGGGGCCGCAACAGAATGCCGTCGACCATCGCGAAGATGGTGCTGTTGGCGCCGATGTCGAGCGCGAGAGTGAGGCTGCGAGCGCGGGCCGTGGTGTGGTGTCAGAGTTGCCGCATCATTCCTGACGAAATACGTTCGCCAAATGATTGATCTCCGCACGCTCGGCGTCCTCGACCTGCGGGGAGCCGATGGGCACGAGTTCAGACCGGTGCTGCAGCAGCCCAAGAGGCTGGCGCTGCTCGTGTATTTGGCCGTCGCGACGCCACAGCGCTTTCATCGGCGCGACACGCTGCTCGGATTGTTCTGGCCGGAGCTCGACACCGAGCATGCGCGCGCCGCGCTCCGCCGATCGCTCTACTTCCTGCGGCGTGCGCTCGGCGATGGTGTGCTCGTCGGCCGCGGCGACGAGGAAGTGGGATTGGCCGCGGAGCGTCTTGCCTGCGACGTGCACGGATTCGAGTCCGCGCTCGAAGAGGGGCGACTCGCCGAGGCTGTCGAGCTGTACAAGGGAGCGCTCTTGCCCGGCTTCTATGTCGCGGGCGCACCGGAGTTCGAGCGCTGGCTCGATGGCGAGCGCGCGCGACTTCACGATCGCGCGCTTGATGCGGCTTGGAAGTTGGCGGAGCAGCTGGAGTCGGCCGGGGATGCGCGCGGCGCGGCGACACTCTCGCGCCGCGTGACGACGCTCGCGCCATACGACGAGCCCGCGCACCGGCGATTGATCACGCTGCTCGATCGTGTCGGCGACCGCGCCGCCGCGCTGCGCACCTACGACGAGCTCGCCAAGCGACTGCGCGCCGACTACGAGCTCACACCCTCTGCTAAGACGACGCAGCTCGTCGACGCCATTCGTGCAAGGCGCGATGCGCCGGCGAAGGAGGCGTCCACCGTCACTCCGGCGGCAACGCCGATCTTCTCACTCTCGGCGACCACCATCGCCGTGCTTCCGTTTTCCGTGCGCGGAAGCCGAGACGTCACGTACCTTGGCGAAGGCATCGTCGACCTGCTGAGCACGACGCTCGATGGCGCGGGCGACTTTCGCACGGTCGATCCGCGGGCGCTGTTGCGTCACGTCGCCGAAGAGCAGGCGCCCGACCTCGATCCGGCCCGCGGTCGCGCGATCGCCGAGCGATTCGGGGCGGGCTCGTTCGTGCTCGGGAGTGTCGTGGAAGCCGCGGGCCAGCTGCGCGTCAGCGCCACGCTCTACGACGCGCGAACCGGTGCCGGCGCGCGCGAGGAGACGCGCACGGAGGTGCAAGGGGCGAGCGAGACCGGCATCTTCGACATGGTCGACGCACTCGCGCGCCAACTGCTCGCGGCGCAGAGTCGCGGGCCCGATGCGCGTCGCGCGCGACTCGCGGCGCTGACGACCGAGTCGCTCCCGGCGCTCAAGGCGTACCTGCGCGGCGAGTCGGAGTTTCGGGCGGGCCGGTATTTCCAGGCACTCGCCGAATTTCAGGACGCCGCGACCGAGGACTCGTCGTTCGCGTTGGCGTACTTCAGGCTCGCCGCCGCCGCGGCGGCCGTCGCCAACCTCGAGCTGGCCCGCGAGTCGACCGAGCAGGCGTGGCGGCATCGCGATCGCTTGTCGGATCACGACCGGCAGTTGCTCGAGGCGCAACGCGCCTGGCTGCGCGGCGCGGCCGATGAAGCGGAGGGCCTGCTGACCTCGGTCGTGTCGACGCACGTCGACGACATGGAGGCGTGGTTCCTTCTCGGTGACGTCCAGTTTCATCACAATCCGCTGCGCGGCCGGCCCATGGCGGAAGCACGCACCGCCTTCGAGCACGCGCTGCGCTACGACCCGAATCATGTGAGCTCGCTGCTGCACCTCGCGCGCATCGCGGCCGTCGAGCGCAACGTCGGCGAGCTGGACACGATCGTCGATCGCGTGCTCGCCCTCAGTCCAGCGGGCGATCGCGCGCTCAGCGCGCGGGCATTGCGCGCTTTCACCGTCGGCAACCAGATCGAGAAGGCGCGCGTCATCACAGCGCTCGGCGGGGCGCGCGGACTGGCCGTCGGGATCGCCTTCACCGACATCGTGCTCTACGCGCGCGATTTTTCCGGCGCGTATCGCCTGGCGCGATTGTTCACCAAGGTCGTGCGATCGCCGGAGGAAAAGGCGCTGTGCCATTTCGTCGTCGCGCATCTCGAGCTCACGCGTGGCCGGGTGCGCGCGGCGCGCCAGGAGCTGCGGTGGGCATCGGCGTACGACTACGCCTGGGCGCTCGAGTTGCGCGCGCTCTTTGCCGCGCTCCCGTTCATCCGCGTTCCCTCCGACGAGGTGAAGGCCGTGCGCGATGAGCTCGAGCGGTGGGATCCATTGTCCGCCCGGCCCAATCGCAATCAGGTACTCTCCGTCCACAATGGTGCGCATTCGATGGTGCGCAGCTATCTGCTCGGCCTTCTTGCCGCCCGCTCCGGCGATGACGCCGAGGGCAGGCGCCGCGCCGCCGAGCTCGACGCATACCAGAGTGAGATTGCGCGCTCCCTCTCGTTAGGCATCGGCGCGGCATCGCTGCGCACCGCGAGTCGCGGAGAAGAAGCGCTCGCGCTACTGGAAAGCGACAACCCCGAGGTGTGGTACCAGCACGCGATTCGCTCGCCGTTCTACTCGCGCACCTACGAGCGATTTATGCGTGCCGAGTTGCTGCGCGAGGCCGGCCGAGATGACGAGGCGCGCGCGTGGTATCGCGCGCTCGGCGAGAGCTCACCCTACGAGCTCATCTACCTCGCGCCGTCCGCCCTGCGGCGCGCCGAGCTTGCGGAACGCGCCGGACGATCGCGCGCGGCGGCCGAGAACAGGTTGGCCGTGGCCGGGCTGTGGTCCGGCGCGGACGACGAGCTCGAGGTGCGAGAGTAGCCGCGCTCAGCTGCGCGCGCGGGCGCGCTCGTATCCCGCCGCGCACAGGGCGGCGACCCCCGCACCGGCGATCCATCCGCCGATGACATCGGTGAGCCAGTGCTGCTCCAGCTCGACGCGCGTCAATCCCACGACGATGGGCACCGCCACCGCCAACGGCAGCACGGCTGCGGGCGGCGCCATGCGCTCCCGGAGCAGCAGGTACGCCGCGGTCGCGCAGACGGCGGTCGCGTTCGTCGTGTGGCCGCTCGGGAAAGCGTGCTCGCGCTTGCCGGCGGCGAGCGCGGCGGCCGGCCTCGGCCGGCGATACAAGAGCTTGATGCCTTGATGCGTCAACACGCCGCCCAGCGAGGCGGCAGCGGCTGGCGCTCCGCGGGCCAGGCCCGCGCGTCGCGCGACGAGCGTCGCCGCAATCAGCGCCAGCGGGATGTGCACGTATGGCTCGCCCGGTTTGGTCATCATCGCGGCGATGCGCTTGCGACGGCGAGGCCCACGCCGTGCCGCGCGCTCGGCCGCGGCGTCAATGTCGTCGGCGAGACCGGACTTCGCGACGGCGACGAGCGCGCCGACGAGTGTCGCCGCGAGTCCCGCGGCCGCGAGCAGCGAGACGCCGCGCGGATCGCGCGAAGCCACTCCTACTTCACTCGCGCCAAAGCGGCCTTGTACGTCGCGCTACCAGGACGGAGCTTCAGCGCTGCTTCGAACTCTCGGCGCGCGTCCGCGACGCGCCCCGCTTTTTCGTAGACGACGCCGAGCTGATGGTGGGCCGCGCCGATGCCTTGCGTATCGCTCTTTCGCGGCGGCGCCGCGACATATCTCTGGAGCGCGAGCGCCGCATCGGCGAGATGCGTTCCCGTCGTCGCGCCGATCTGCCCCATTTCGAACAGCGACGCCTTGTACGTCGTATCGAGCGCCACGCTGCGCTGCCACAGCGCGAACGCCTCGTCGTTGCGATCCTCATCCGACATCAAATGCGCGAGGGCGGTGTAACCCCACGCGCTATCCGGCCCCGCGGCGACCGCCGCGCGCATCTCACGCTCGGCCGTGCGAAGGTCGCCTCGATGATGCGCGACCCATCCGAGCAGACCGTGCGAGCGGCTCGGACTAGCGACGGCGATCGCGCGCGCCTCCGCCTCGGCGCGCTGCAGGCTGCCGCCGAACAGGGGCGACGCGGTCATGTAGAATCGCGACATCTCGCTGTGCGCGTCGACCGACGTCGGATCGAGGGCGACGGCCCGCTCGAGCTCGCGTCGCACGCGCAGCGTGTATCCGATCTGGCGAAAGAAATTCGCGCGCGCGCCGTCCTCCGCGTACGCGGCGGCGAGCCAGAGGTGATACGAGGCGTTGTCGGGGCTGGCGGCGATGGCGCTCTCGAGCACGCGAGTGGCATCATCGGCCGAATCTCTCGCCAGATATTGTCGTGCCCGCTCGACCGGTGTCTGAGCGGCGAGCGTCAGCGTCACCGCACATAGCATCGCGCCGGACCCGATCAACGCGGCACGCATGCTCATTCGCGTCGCCTGGTCGAGGCCTGCATCGTTTGCGCGCGCATCGATGTCTGCTCCTTGATCTCGGCGCAGAGCGTGCGAATGCGACCGGTCACCTCGGACTCGTCGGCCGATTCCATCGTCGGGGCGCGGAGGCCGCTGAGCTGCGACCAGAGCGTGCGGAGCATCGCCACGAGATGTTGGCGATGGCCGAGCG
>JALZAE010000542.1 GCA_030948535.1 Gemmatimonadota bacterium
GGACAGCGATCGTGCTCGCGCCAGAATGCCATCGCCGCCGTCACCGGAAGCACGCCGCGCCGTGCGGATACGCTGTCGGCGTAGGAGACACGCTCGTCGTGAACGCCGTGCATCACCACCACGGAGACCGGCCGCGACGGCGCGCGGATCGTCGTCGCATGACCGCTCTCGTCGCGACGCCCGATCGCCCCGGCAACGACGCCGATCGCCGCGACCTTGTCCGCCAGCTCGGCGCCGATGCGATACGTCATCATCGCGCCATTCGAAAACCCCGCGACGTAGACGCGATTCGAATCGATGCGGTAGCGCTTGGAGAGATGATCGATCAACGCGCGAATGAAATCGACATCGGTCCGATCATCACCGAACGACGACCAGTGCCGAGGTCCCGCGATGCCGTACGTGCGCAGCCCATCGGGATAGGCGACGATCGCGTTGGCGGTGTCGGCGAGCTGGCTGAAGTGCGTGCCGTCCTCCATGCGAATGCCGTTGCCGCCGAAGCCATGCAGCACGATGAGCAGCGGCACCGGCTGATTCGCATATTGAGCGGGTACGTGGAGCACATACGAGCGGCCGTGTCCTCCGCTGCGCAGCGATTCGAATGCGCTGCCGTGCGCGAGCGGCGGCTCCACGCGATGCCGGCACGCGCCGAGTGCGATGCCGAGCGCCGCCAGAGCGAGCGCCGAGCAACGCGGCGCCCGCGCGCGCATCACACGCGCGCCCTGAGCGCGGCGAGTCGCTCCGCGGCGCGCTCGAGCGTCGCGAGCTTCTTGCAGAAGGCGAAGCGGATGTACGTGCGGCCGTCGGCGGGATTGGCGTAGAAGCTCGAGCCCGGCACCGTCGCGACGCCGACCTCGCGCGTCATCCACTTCGCGAAGGTGTCGTCGTCATCGTCGGTGAGATCCGTGATATCGGCGAAGACGTAGTAGGCGCCCTCGGGCGTGGCGAACTTGAAGCCGGCGTCGCGCAGCACCGGCAGGATGAACTCGCGCCGCGCGCGGTAGTCGAGCGCCATCTGATTGTAGTACTCGGCGGGAAATCCGACGCCGATCGCGGCCGACGCCTGCAGCGGCGCCGGCGCGCCGATGGTGAGGAAGTCGTGGATCTTCCGGATCGCGAGCGATTCCTTCGCCGGGGCGATCGCGTAGCCGATGCGCCAGCCAGTGATGCTGAGCGTCTTCGACAGACTCGAGATCGTCACCGTGCGCTCGCGCATGCCGGGCAGCGTCGCCATCACGTGGTGATGCCCAGCGTACGTGATGTGCTCGTACGGCTCGTCGGTGAACACCCAGACGTCGAACTCCTTGCATAGATCGGCGATCGCCATCATCTCGGCGCGCGAGAAGACGCGGCCGGTCGGATTGTGGGGCGTGTTGAGCACGATTGCTTTGGTGCGCGACGTGAACGCGCGCCGGAGCCGCTCCGGATCCAACCGCCAGTCCGGCATCTCGAGCGGCACGTAGACCGGCTTCGCCCCGGCGAGAATCGCATCGGGCCCATAGTTCTCGTAGAACGGCTCGAGCACGATCACCTCGTCGCCCGGATCGATCAGCGCGAGATACGCCGCGGCGAGCGCTTCGGTCGCCCCGCACGTGACGGTGATCTCCGTCTCGGTATCGATTTCCATCTCATAGAAGCGCCGGTATTTCTGGGCGATGGCGAGCCGCAGCGACGGCGAGCCCCAGGTGATGGCGTACTGATTCACGTCGCCGTGGATAGCCGCGCACGCCGCCTCTTTCATTGGCGTCGGCATCGCGAAATCCGGAAACCCCTGCGCCAAATTGATCGCGTCGTACTGATTGGCGATCCGGGTCATCTCGCGGATGACGGATTCGGAGAAGGGGGTGGTGCGGGAGGCGGAGAGCATGGCTGAAAACTGCCGACGGGCGGGGGTTGGCGGCTAGGGGCAGGGGGTAGGGGCGCGTGGTTGTATTGCTCATCGATGCAGCGGACTGATGACGCACTGACGACCAAGCACCTCAAACTTTCGCGTACCTCATTCTGTCTGCATGACCCGAGAAAGTCCCATCATCCTCAGTTATCGCGATCTGATCGTATGGCAAATCTCAATTGCCACTGTGAGGATTGTCTACGAGTTGAGTCGCAAATTTCCGAACGACGAACGTTTTGGCATGACGAGCCAGATGAGAAGAGCGGCC
>JALZAE010000572.1 GCA_030948535.1 Gemmatimonadota bacterium
CGCCTGGCGTGCGGAGCGCGCTACAACTGTGGGATCGATGAATTGGGGGCACGATTCGCCTTGTTGATGTTTCGCGGGTCTGCATTGACCGCGCGCACGGCTTACGCGCGTCCATTGGTGGGAAATACAAGCTTACTCAACGTACGTACTCTCTCCTTCGCCAATGCCGCCAACACGTCACGACAAGCTCGCCGGTCACGCCGAAAACTTGCTGGACGCGTTCCTTCGGCTTCGAGGGACGTACGCCATGCTTGAACCGCTCCTCTTCGATCGGGACGTGATTGATAGGTGGGGATCTGGCAAGCGCGCGCACGGGTTAAGCCTCGTGGTCAACGCGCTGTTCTATTCCTGCGTCCTCGACATTGCGATGATCGCTCTAGACACGGATGAAAGGACGCCGAGTCTCCTTCAGCTCGACGCAAGCTTGGACGATTCGCCGGTTGTAGCCGAGTTGCGAGAGAGGTTCGCCATTCGGAATCTTGCGCCGGCCCGCGAGGAGGACCCGGACGACATAGCCCTGCTGGAGGCGATGGAGAGGCGAGAGGAGGCCGAGCGACGGCTGGAGTTTGGTGAGCTCGTGACCGAACTACGTTCACGCTGGCCACTCCTCCGCGTTTCGTCCGCACTTACATCATTCCGCACCATGCGTGACAAGCTCATCGCCCACCACCAACTGTGGCACGACGGGGATAAATATCGGCCGCTGGACGTCGCCTCTCTCGGGCTGAAGCGTGGCGATCTTCGCGCCGTGAGGTCAGAACTGCAAACGCTAGTCGATTTGACAACATTGGTGTTCCGCCAACGTCTTTTGGGTTCGAAGCACTGCATCAGCAGTTGACGATCGCCACGAACGCCCTTTGGAATTCCTAGTGACGCGTTCGCTGCCCCCCCTACGCTTTCGGATTCGGATGGGTGATGGGGCTGCCGCAATCGACTTGCAGCATTCGGCTTATTCGGCCCGGAGCGCGACGGCGGGGTCGACCACTCGCGCCCGACGCGCAGGGACAATACTCGCCACGACGGCTGTCAGCAGCAGTAGCGTCGTGACAGCCGCGAGGACCGCCAGGTCATTCGGTAGGATGCCATAGAGCAGCGAGGACACGAGTCGCCCCATGGCGAGCGAAAGGGCAATACCGGCGCCGAGTCCGAGAACGACGGCTGGCAGACTATCGCCAATGACGAGTGCGGTGATGTGGCGGCCTTCGGCGCCGAGCGCCATGCGCACGCCGATGTCGTGGGTCCGCTGCGCCACTGAATACGCCATCGCGCTGTAGATGCCGATGGCCGAGACGATCATCGCCAGCGCACCTAGCACGCCGAACAACTGGCTCCCTACCCGCCACGGCCGAAATTGCGGTGCTAGCGCCGTTGCGAGCGGCACGACGGTGGGCACCTCCGCAGTCGGAAAGATATGACGAAGCACGCGCCACGTTCGTGCTGCCGCCCGCTCGGCGTTCCCGGGCGCAGTGCGCACGACCAGTACGGTGGCGTTGGCGAGCGGTCCTTGCACCAGGGGCGTGTAGAGCTCGACCGTCGGATCCTCAATGACTTTCGAGAGATGGGAGTTTTTCGCGATGCCGACGACTGTATAACATGGGTCCGTCAAACGATTGAATACGAGACATTGCCCGAGTGGATTTTTTCCCGGCCAGTAGAACCGGGCCGCCGTCTCGTTGACGACGACCGCCCGCGGCGCTCCTACGCGGTCCTCAGCCGTGAGCGCGCGCCCGCGCAGAATGCGCACGCCAGTTGTAGCGAAAAACTCCGGCGATACCCCGAGAACGGCGGGATCGCGATTGCCCAAACGCGGCACGGGTGTGCCATCCAAGAAGAGCCGCATCATAGCGTAGCCGCGGAGTGGGGCGCTTGACGCGAGCGCGGTTCCTTCCACGCCGGGCACTCGCGCCAGCTGGGCCGCCGCATCGCCGAGTCCTGCCGCTAGCTCCGTGCGGTGTGTCGCCGAAAAGTCGTCGACATACCGGCCCGTGGAATCGAGGAAACTCACCGTCGCGTAGACGAGGTGCTCCGCATCGTAACCAAGATCGATGGCGCGCACCTTGTACAGGCTCCGCGCGAACAGTCCGGCCCCGACGAGCAAGAGAACGGAGAGCGCGATCTGCGCCGCGATGAGTGTCGTGCGCAGCCGGGATCGTTGGAATGCGCCTTCACGCGCACTCGAGCCGAGCGCTGCAGTCAGGTCGGGTCTGCTCGACTGGAGCGCCGGTAGAATCCCTGCGCCGAGTCCGGCGACGATCGCAGCGATGGCCGAGAAAACCACCACGCGCGCATCGCGCGCGTCCACCCCCCAATGCGTCTCCGGCATGACGAGGCGACGCAGCAGCTCGCCGCCCCACCAACCGACGACCGTGGCGACCACGCCCGCCACGAAGGAGATGATAAGACTCTCGAGCACAAACTGTCGCACCAAGCGCGCGCGCGAGATACCGAGCGCCAAGCGCGTGGCAATATCGCGCCGGCGGCGCATCGCGCGAATGAGCAGCAGGGTCGCTACGTTGGCGCACGCGATCACCAGGACCACCACGACCACCCCAATCAGGCGCTTGCTGATTGCGACTTCGGTGACCGGATCGATGGATGGGCCAAGCGATTCGAGGATGGGCCCGACGAGAACCGTTGCGGTGGTGTCGGCACCGCGGTCCACATTATCTCGCTCGCCGGCGCGGAGCGCCGCGGTGGCGACGGATGAGAGCCAACCGTCCATGGTTCCGTTCGCGACGCGGCCAATGATCCGCACCTGCGGCGAGCGTCTCCACGATTGCCACCAGTGCTTCTCGCCCAACATGGGTGCGACGAATGTGGCGAGCGGCAACCACGCCTCCGTCGCATCGAGGTCGACGCCGGTGAAATTCGCGGGAGCGATACCGATGACGGTGTACGACTGGTGGGCGAGGTCGATCGTGCGCCCGAGCACGCTCGGGTCCGCGCCGAATCGTGCGCGCCAGAGCGCATCGCTGATTACGGTGACCAAAGCGCCGTTCCCCATCCGGTCTTCGGCGTCGGAAAAAGCGCGCCCGCGCGCAGCGCGCGCGCCGAGTAGCGGGAGAAAGTTGGCCGAGACGTAGGACGCTCGCACCGCGTGGATCTCATCGCCCTGGCGCAGCAAAACGGAATCTGGCGCGGTGTAAGCCGCAAGTTGCGCGCGGGATTCAAGCGCGGAGCTGAGCGCACGAAACGACGGATAGAAGAAAGCTGGCCGAATGACCGTCACTCCGCCGACCGACCAGTTCGATCGAAGATAGAGACGGCGAAGTTGCGCAGGGTGGGTTACGACAGCCGGGTTACGCAACAACAGCCGATCGACAAGGGAAAATGTCGCGGCACTAGCCCCCACGCCCAGCGCAAGCGTCGTCGCGATCGTTAGGCTCAGGAGGGGAGCGCGGCGAACGGAACGCATCGCGAAGACCAAATCGTCTCTAAGTCCATGCATCAGTTGACAGCTTCCTCTTCTCATCGACAGACGGGTCAAGAACGATCGCTCCGCCCGCTCGTGATGCACCGTGATCGCCGGTACCGACAGCATCCTGGGGGAAAACCAAGGATCTGATCGCTATCCTTTAGATGCTACGCGCACGGGCGTCGCGACGAAAGAATTGCCAATGTTACTCCACTTGGATTGCTTATTCTGTGCGTGGCGCCAACTTCTGATGAGTTCCTACCGTTCGCGCCGATGGTTCGGTCGTTGGTGCGCAATCGCATCGAGCGTGTGGCAGGGACTCTCGCAAACGCTCGAGCGTTCTGCCACAACGTTGCGCCGGGCGCGATGGCCCAGTGCCTAATTGCCTAACTGAATGCCCGGAGTGCCTGAGCGATCTCAAAGCTATGGTCGTGCGTGAGTCGACCGGCGAACGCGCGCCGGAACGCTGTCGCAACGACGGCGAGCATGACGGCCCTCCAGGACTTTCATCATCTAACTGGGCGGCGCCGAAGAAGTCGCCTCCTTGAATCAGCGGGATCCAACGGCGCGCCACGTCTGCGTCCACGCCGACAATCAGGTAGAGCAGAAACACCTTCGCGCCGATGGAGAACGCGTATCCGACGACGTTCTCGGCGAAGCTCGCTGTCCGTCGCGCGGACGCGAAGCCGAAGAAGAGCACATCACCGCCGGGCACGACGATGTACGACTCGACCATCACGAGTACCAATTGTGCGGCGATCCAGACGTAGCTGAAGGCGATGATCATAGCGGCGATCGCGGCATCTTACCTTCGCTCGACTAATGGTGAGATGATCGATGGTGTAATTCAGCCGGGAGCGCTTGAGGCCCGTACCCGAGTGCTGCTACGGCGTCCTGTCTGGCGCTGGATGCATTCATCGCGGTTATTCCAATGGGTTCCAGTATGTCGCACGAGAGCGCGCGACGAGTAAAGGCAGGCGAGCACACGCCAATGAGTGGGACTGCAGAGGGAGCCACATGAACGTTTCACGATTTCTAACTTCGGGGGCGCTGGGGATTCGTGTCATTTTGTGTGTCGCTGCTTCAGCTGGGTGGGCGAAGCAGGTCGGGGCGCAAGGCGCTGTGTTTCGGGGACGGGTCACCACCGCCACCGACGCTGCCATCGCCAGTGTGGAGGTAGTGATCGCGGACATTGGCCGCACCGCGATGACTGATACGTCGGGTCGCTTTGTCTTCCGGGGGATTCCCGCGGGACGCTATGCCGTCACCCTGCGCCGACCAGCGTTTCGACCGATTACCGGCACGGCGCGCTTTGCTGACGGGGATTCGCTCGACATGCGCTTTCGAATGGAGGCGCTCTCCACGCTCGACAGCGTGCGTGTCACCGAGCTCGCTCGCGGATCCATGGCGGAGTTCGAACGTCGCCGCGCGGCGGGGTATGGCGTGTTTATTCGCCAAGACATGCTTGAGCGCCGGGAAAGCTCGCACCTCAGCGAAATCGTCAAGTCACAAGCGGGCGGCGTGGAACTGGTGCGATTGGGAGACGCCGGAGTGGCGGCGGCCGGCACCCATGCAGGCCACATACCCTGTGGGACGCTTCGGCCCTGCGAGTCGCCGAAGCCTTGGCCGGACAAATGTTACATGCAGGTCTTTGTTGACGGTACTTTGCAGTATGCGTATACCACCGCCAATAGCTCGCAGCCGTTCGATCTGGACGGCCTGTCACCTGGTGGGCTCGCAGGCATTGAGATATACCGCGGCGCGGCCGAAACGCCTCCGGAGTTCAACGGGACGGGGTCCGCATGTGGCACGATTGCCATCTGGACACGATCGGGACGGGCACGCTAGCGCGCCGCAACTGGAGCTCTTGATGGCACGGACGCGATATTCGGGATTGGTGTACGTCGATCTGAATGGTCGCGCCTTGGTGTTGGGCATGCGGATGTAGCGGTATGCTTCCGCCCTCGTCGCGCTGAACGCGGTGGGTCAGGATCTCGTTGTGTAGCAAGCTGCGCGTCCGATCGAGAACACTCGGCGGCAGATCGAACTGCTGCACTGGTATACGCAAGACGCCCTGAATTCTTGCGGTGCTGACTTCGACGAGCATCGCTATCGGGGCGAAAGCGCGTAGCGCCACCCCTTTTCTGAGAGCCTGGCGGCCATGGACTTACCGTCTGCCTGCATTTCAGATGAAGAATGAAGATCACGCTCGCGGTGACCGCGCGACCGGAGCTCGCGCGGGGATCTATAGCGGCTCGGCCGATAGTGCGTCATTCAGCTTCAGTGTCGCGTCCGAAGCGGCCGCTGCCCTGCCTCGAGCCGTGCGATCAGATCGAGTAGCCCCGCCGCTTCCCACCAGCGATTCCGCCGTCCTTCGGAAAGCGGCAACAGCACGCTCGCCGCGACGAGCTGCTCAATCCCCGCGTAGATCTTGCTCTTCGCGCGCTCGGTCACAGCGGCCGCCACGGGCGCCGAGATCATCGGGTGCGCGGGAAGGAG
>JALZAE010000578.1 GCA_030948535.1 Gemmatimonadota bacterium
CGCCTGGCGGTGGTCGTCCGACCAGCGCGCGCTCACCTTGTCGCTTGCGGCCGACCTGCACTGGAGCGACGATGTGCCGACCACCGCCCGCGATGTCGCGTTCACGATTGATGCCGCCCGCGATCCGCTCACCGGCTATCCGCGCTACGCCGATCTCGCTGACGTCACGTCGGTGGTGACGCTGGACGACACGACGGTCGTGATCGCCTTCGCGCGCGCGCAGCCGCGCTTTCCAATGGTGCTCTGCGAATTGCCCATCGTCCCCCAGCACGCGCTCGACTCGGTGCCGCGCGGCCGGATGCGCCAAACAACGTTTGGCATTGCGCCGATTGGGAACGGGCCATTTCGCTTCGTCGAGCGGCGCGTCTCGCAGCGATGGGTGTTCGCACGCAATGCGTCGTTTCCCGCTTCATTGGGGGGTCCGCCCACTCCGGAGCGCGTCGTCGTCGCCGTGGTCGATGAGGCGTCGACGAAGTTTGCCGGACTGGTGAGCGGCGATCTCGACGTCGTTGGTATCGCGCCGAGCATGACGGCGCTCGTCGCGCGCGACCGCTCGTTGCGTCTGCTCGACTACCCGGTGCTGTTCGCTGTCGGTCTCGTCTTCAACACGCATCGGCCGCCGTTCGACGATGCGCGGGTGCGGCGCGCCGTCTCGCTCGCCATCGATCGCGAACGCCTCGTCCGCGCGGCACTCGCCGGCTATGGCACGCCGGCATCGGGTCCGGTGTCGCCGTCGCATCCCTTCGCGGACTCCGCGCCTGTAGCGCGCGACAGCGCCGCCGCGGACGGGCTCCTCTCGTCCGCCGGTTGGGTCCGTGCCGCCGATGGCCGCCGCATGAAAAACGGCCAGTCATTCACCTTCGAGTTGCTCACCGTCGGCAGCGGCGACAATGCGGTGGAGCAGCTCATCCAAGCGGACCTCGGCGCGCTCGGCATTCGTTTGGAAATTCGGCAGCGCGAGCTCGGCGCCTTTCTCGCCGAGGCGCGTGCGCCACAGAAAGGGTTCGACGCGCTGATCACGGGGATTCCCGGTGACGTCTCGCTGTCGTATCTGTCGTCCATGTTCGACTCCCATGCCGCCGGCGGCGCGCTCGACTACGCCGCGTTCCATTCGCCGCATCTCGACTCTCTACTCACGTCGGCGCGTGCCGCCTCGTCGGATGGCGAAGCGCGGACGGCCTGGAACGCGGTGCAGCGCGATCTGGCGCGCGACATCCCTGTCGCCTGGCTCTATCACGCACGCGGTGTGCAGGGACTTTCCCGCCGGCTCGCCGGCGTGACGATGGACCTTCGTGGCGAGATGGTCTCGATCGCACGCTGGTCCACCACGAGCCGATGAGTCTCCTGCTCTCACCGGACGCGCTCGCGAAGCGGGCGGTGATTGCGCGGGTCTCCCTGTCGCCCCTGACCGGATCGCTACGCGCCGACCTCGACCGTCTGATCGCTAAGGGATTCGCGATTCCCGAAAGCAAGGCGCTCCTTTCCCGCGATGGCGGCCGCTGCTCGCGCGACGGCGCGTCGCTCACGTTCGATCCCTTTTCGGCTTACGATCACCGCTGCCCAAAATGCGGAGAGACGTTCTCGGGCGAGCGACACGACCGCTGGTGGATCGGCTGGTATCAGCTGTGGCTTGCCGAGCGTGCGGTGCATGCCGCGGCGCTCGGCGCACTCACGGCAGACGAGCAAGCGGCAGCGCTGGCCCGCGACATTCTCTCCGCGTACGCCGAGGCGTACCTGTCCTATCAGAATCGAGACAATGTGCTCGGGCCCACGCGCCCATTTTTTAGCACGTATCTCGAGTCGATCTGGCTGCTGCAGCTCTGCGTCGCTCTCGATCTACTCGAGAGTGCGGGCAACGATTCGTCGATCGCCGAAACGGGCGCGCGCGTGCGCGATCGGATTGTGGAGCCGAGCCGTGCGCTCATCGCATCGTTCGACGAGGGGATGTCGAATCGCCAAGTTTGGAACAACGCGGCGCTACTCGCTTCCGCGCGGCTGCTCGATCGCGATGACGAAGCCGAGGGCGTCGTCTGGGGCACCTCCGGTCTCGCCGCACATCTCGGGGACGCCTTGCTGGCGGATGGCACCTGGTACGAGGGCGAGAACTATCATCTCTTCGCGCATCGCGGGCTGTGGTATGGAATGGTGATGGCCGTGCAGGCGGACATCGAGATCGCGGAGCTGCTCGTTGCGCGCTTCGACGAAGGCTTCGCCACGCCGCTCCTCACCGCGCTCCCCGATTTCACTTTTCCTTCCCGTCGCGATTCGCAGTACGGCATCACGCTCCGCCAGTGGCGCTTCGCGGAATCGTTCGAGCTCGGCCTTGCTCGCGCCGACGATGCGCGGTTGCGCGGCGCGTTGCACGAGCTCTATCGGAGCGATGTGCTGTCCGTCGCGCGCGGTGATACCGGTCGTTGGCGCTCGACCGCCGAGGCCGAGCGCAACGAGCCGTCGACGCTGCTCACCCGCGCCGACCTCGGCTGGCGCTCGCTCCTCTTCGCGCGCGATCAATTGCCTGAGCTCGAGCCGTATGCGCCACGATCCGCGCTGCTGGAGGGGCAGGGGATCGGCGTGCTCCGTCGCTCGGAGGGCGCGGCCTACATCGCGCTCGACTACGGACATTCGGGCGGCGGCCATGGCCACCCGGATCGCCTCAATCTGTTGATCGCGCATCGCGACGGGCGTTGGCTCGACGACTATGGCACCGGCCCCTACGTGGATCCATCGCTGCATTGGTATCGGAGTACGCTCGCGCACAACGCACCCTTGGTGAATGGGCGCTCGCAGCCGCGCGTCAGCGGCATGCTCCACGCGTACGACGAGCGCGGAGACGCCGGATGGATCGACGCCTCGGTGGATTGGGAAGACGTGACCCTCAGTCGCGCCCTCGTCGCAATGGACGACTACGTCGTCGACGAGCTGCGCTTCGAGAGCGACGAGGTCGCGCAGCTCGATCTTCCGTTGCATGTGATGGCAAGGCCGGTGCTGCCTGACGAGTCGGCGTGGCAACCCGCGCCCATCGACGGTGGCGACGGTGCCGAGGATGGTTTTAGCTGGCTCGGGGATACCGCGGTGACCTCATTGCCGGCTGGGCACGTCGCGCGATTCGTCATCGACGGCCCGCCCGCCGGCGAGCTATGGATCACAGCGTCGGAATCCGCGGAGTGTTGGCGCGCGACCGCACCCGCGGCGCCCGGCCGCGGTGATGCGGCGTTTCTCGTTCTGCGTTTCCAGTCGACTGACGCGCGCACGACGACGATTTGGAATTGGGGCACACCCTTCTCCTCCGTCGAGAGCGACGAAGAGGCGCTGCACATTGTCCGCAACGATGGCACGAGCCATCGGCACTCCCGCACCGAGGAAGGCTGGCACGTCGAGCGCGACGACGCTGAGATCGACCTCGCTGACGAGCGGGAGCTCAGCGAAGAGGAGAAGCTCGCGGCGCGGCTGCCGTACGATCCGAATGCGCAAGCGAATGATGTCGAGCCGATGGTCGTACCGCGCATCGCCGATGAATCCGAGATCGAGCCGTTCGCCCTCTCCTTCGAGCTCGGCGAAGATGTCTATCGCATCTCGGAAGATTCGTGGCTCGACGCCGGTGAGCCCACCGCCCTCGTTCGCATCGCCGCCGGCGCCGATGCGCTGTTCGTCGACGTCGAGGTACGCAAAGCGGACGTCACCTTCCGAGCGGCGGACGCCATCGATCCGGCGCTCGACAACGAGCACCCCGACATTCACAGCGACGGCGTGCAGCTCTACGCGCGATCTCCGTCGGGAATCCAGCGCGCGTGGCTCATCGTGCCGGACAAAGATTCGCACGCCGTCCGCATTCGCGACGTCGATGGCACTTCGGGAGGCGACGAGTTGCGTGCATCATGGCGCCGCATTCCCGGTGGCTACGCGGTTCGCGCCGCTGTGCCCTTCGCGATCGACGATGGCGACATCTTCTATCTCGATGTCGTCGTCAACGACATGGCCCCCGGCCGCGAGCGACGCCGCGGACAGCTCGTCCTCAGCGGCGGGGCGGGGGAATACATCTACCTGCGCGGCGACCGCCAGCCCGCCGAGCGGTTGATGCCCTTCGTCATCGTGGGAAACTGACGTTCGTGTCGGCCGGCACGCTCCCCAACGTCTGCGTCGTGCTCGTCGAGCCACAGGATCCCGTCAACATCGCGGCGACCGCGCGCGCGATGAAGAACATGGGCGTCGCGACGCTGCGGCTCGTGCGACCGGCGCCCTACGAGGAACAGCGTCTCCTCGGCGTCGCGCACGGTACCGGTGACATCGTGCGCGCGATTCGCTCGTTCGACGGCCTCGACGACGCCATCGCCGACTGTGTATTCGTCGCCGCGTACTCCGCGCGGCGGCGCACCGCGAAGCGCGCGGCCACTGGGCCCCGCGCGGTCGCGCCGGTACTGCTGCGCGCGTCCGCCGACGGGATGACTGCGCTCATCTTCGGCCGCGAAGATCGGGGCCTCGCCAACGCCGACCTCGACCGCGCCCACGTCATCGTCACGGTTCCAACGACCGCGCACGCTTCGCTGAACTTGGCGCAGGCGGTCCTCCTCGCGCTGTACGAATTGCATGTCGCCGCCGAGAGCCTCACGCGCGAGATCGCGCCGGCGCGCAAGGATGCGCCGGCCGCCACGTCGGAGCAGTTCGAGCGCCTTTTTGCCGACGTGCACCGCGCGCTGGACGCGATCGACTTCTTCAAGACGCGCAATCCGGAGCTGATCCTCCGCACCGCGCGCACGCTCGCCTTCCGCGCCGCGCCCGACGCGCGCGAGATCGAGCTCGTGCGCGCCATGGCGATCGAGGTCGCCAAAACGCTCGAGCGCGTGCGGGAGCCACGCACTTGACGATGACACCGGACCGCGCGTTGCTTGAAGCGATGCCCGACCCGATGTCCCGCGCCGCCGCCGTGATTCCATCCGGTGCATCCACCGGGAGCAAACGTCCGGACGCGCTATACGGGACCACGTTCGCGGGTTTGCCGACGCACTTCGTCTCCGCCAACGGCTGCCGCCTCGTCACCGCCACCGGTAGTGAGCTCATCGATTGCACGATGGCGCTCGGCGCCGTTGCGATTGGCTACGCCGATCCCGAAGTCGTCGCGGCGGTGAGTGAGGCGGCCGCGCGCGGCAACGTCGCCGGTCTCTCGCACGTGCTCGAGATCGAGATCGCCGAGCGGCTCGTCGAGGTGATCCCATGCGCCGAGCGCGTGCGATTCCTCAAGAGCGGCGCCGAGGGCGTGGCGGCGGCGGTCCGCATCGCGCGTGCACACACGGGTCGGGATCGGGTCATCGGCTGCGGGTACTTCGGCTGGCTCGGCTGGTGGAGCGATGCCGTGGGCGTGCCGCGCGGCGAGCACACGGACTTCGCGAGCATTCCCTTCGACGACGTCGAGTCGCTGGTGCGGACCGCGCACGCCACGGGTGACGCGCTCGCGGCCATCGTCATCGAGCCGGTCGTCGACCGGGCGCCGAGCACCGAGTGGCTGGCCGCGGCGCGGCGGGCGTGCGATGCCGTCGGCGCGGTGCTGATCTTCGACGAGATAAAAACGGGGTTTCGCGTGCGGACCGGTGGCTATCAGAGCATTGCCGGCGTGCTACCCGATCTCGCTGTGTTCGGCAAGGCCATGGCGAACGGGTTCCCGTTGAGTGCGGTCGTCGGCTATGCGCGTGTGATGGCCGCGGCCGCGCGCACCTGGATTTCGTCGACGCTCGCCGGCGAGACCACCGCGCTCGCGGCCGCACGCGCGGTGCTGGATCGACATGCGCGCGAAGATGTGTGCGCTGCACTCGCATGCACGGGTGGCGAGATGATCCGGGTCGTTCGCGATGCCATCGCTGACGCGGGCGTCAGCGGCACGACGGTCGAT
>JALZAE010000584.1 GCA_030948535.1 Gemmatimonadota bacterium
ACTGCGCGATGTCGGGCTCGTGCGTCACCATCACGATCGTGAGACCCTTGTCGTTGAGTGTCTGCAGCACGTCCATGATCTCGACCGACGTTCGGCTGTCGAGGTTGCCCGTGGGCTCGTCGGCGAAGAGGATGGAGGGACGGTTCACGAGCGCGCGCGCGATCGCGACGCGCTGCTGCTGGCCGCCGGACATCTGGGACGGATAGTGTTCGGCGCGGTCGGCGAGTCCGACGAGCGCCAGCGCCTCGCTCGCGCGCTTCACGCGCTCTTCCTTGGCGATCTTCGTGTACAGCGTCGGCAGCGCTGTATTCTCGAGCGCGGTCGTGCGCGCCAGGAGATTGAATCCCTGGAAGACGAAGCCGAGCTTTTGATTGCGGATGCCGGCCAGCGTCTTCTTGTCCAACCCAGACACGTCGATGCCCTCGAGCAGATATCGGCCGGATGACGGCCGGTCGAGGCAGCCAAGAATGTTCATGAGCGTCGACTTCCCGCTGCCGCTGGCGCCCATCACGGCCACGAAGCCGGCGCGCTCGACCTCGACGCTCACGCCGCGCAGCGCGTGCACGCGCGTTTCACCCATCTCGTAGTACTTGTGGACATCCTCGACGCGCAGCACGGCGCCGTTCGTCGCGCCCTCGCTCGCCATCGGGCTAGCGGCGCACCGCGGCGCCCGGCGGGCCGGACGCCTTCGCCGACAGCGACGCCGTCACCACCTCGTCGCCGGGCTTGAGGTTGCCCTTGAGCACGCTCGTGACTTCGGTGTAGGCGTGGTCGGTGATGCCGAGCGCGACCTGTACGGGCGTCGTGGTCTTGTCGGCGTTGAGTCGCCACACGACGGCGCTCTCGGCGCGCGCGGCGCGTGCGGCGCCGGCTCCAGATTTCGGTGCCGCGGTTCCGGCGATCGAGGCCGACTGTGCATCGTCGCTGCCGGTCGCTCCGGATTTCTGATCCGGGTTGATGCCGTACTTCGCGTACAGCGCGCGGATCGCGTCCGGGTCGAGCGGCGGTTTGTATCGCAACGCGCCGTTCGGCACCTTCACTACGTCCTGTACGGTCGAGACCGGGACGGTCACGTATGCGGTCATGCCCGGAAAGACCTTGAGGTCCGGATTTTTGAAGTCGATGATGGCGTCGTATGTGACGACGTTCTGCACGGTCGTCGCGTTCATGCGAATCTGGCTGACGGTGCCGGTGAACATCTCCTTCGGAAAGGCGTCGACCTTGAAGGTCACGGGCGCGCCAACCCTGATCCGGCTGACATCCGATTCATCGGTCTTCGCATAGAGCTGCATCTGCGTCAGGTCCTGCGCGATCGTGAAGATCGTCGGCGCTTGCAGTGATGCGGCCACCGTCTGTCCGACGTCGACGTTGCGCGCGACGACGATGCCATCGATCGGCGATCGAATGACGGTGTGGTCGACGTTGGTGCGCGCGACCGTGACGGCCGCGTTCTTCTGCTGAATCGTCGCTCGCGCCTGCGTGACGTTGGCGGCGGCCGCTCCGACGGACGCGCTCGCGCCATCGTAGTTCGCCTTGGCGACGTCCAACACCGCCTGACTCTCGGCGCGAATCTTGGCCAGTGCGAGCGTGCGCTCGTAGTCAGCCTTCGCTTGCACCAGCGTGGCTCTCGCTTTGTCGACGTTTGCTTCCGCCGCCACAAGATTCGCCTTCGCGCTCTCCAGATCGGCGGTCGCTTGCAGCAACGCTCCTTGGAGCAGCGAAGGCTCGATCAGCGCGACGACATCGCCCTTGTGTACGTGCGAGTTGAAGTCCGCATTGAGCTTGGCGATGGTGCCGGAGACCTGAGAGCCCACCTGCACGGTGCGCACGGCGTTCACGGAGCCCGTGACATCGACGACGTCCCGGATGGTCCCGCGCTCGACCTTCGCGGCGAAATACTCGATCGAATCGCCACGACGCATCGCGAACGCGGCCCCGACGGCGATGACCACCGCGACGCCGAGCACGACGAGCCACTGGTTCCGGTTGATGCGCATCACGATGTCGCGCGCTCCCGATGAAAATAAAAGATCATTCGTAGCGCAGCGCGTCGATCGGATCGAGGAGTGACGCCTTCCGGGCCGGATAGTAGCCGAAGAAAATGCCGACCGCTGCCGAGAAGAGCGCGGCAAGCACGATGGCCTCGAGCGAGAGCGCCATCGGCCAGCCGAGCGTGCGGCCGACGACGATCGATGCGCCGATCCCCAACAGCACACCGGCCGCGCCGCCCACGAGGCTCAGCATCACGGATTCGCCGAGGAACTGCAGCTGAATCGCCCCCTCCGTGGCGCCGACCGCTACGCGAACGCCGATCTCGCGCGTTCGCTCGGTGACCGAGACGAGCATCACGTTCATGATGCCGATGCCGCCGACGAGAAGGGAGATCGAGGCGATGGCAACCAGTAGCAGCGTCAGCGTGCGGCTCGCCTCCAGCTGCGCTTTGATGACGTCCTCGGGATTCCGAATGTTGAAGTCATCATCTTCCTCGGGACGCAGGTGGTGCCGGTCGCGAAGCAGGGCGCCGGCCTGCTGGCCGGCGAGCTTGATCGCGTCGGGCGACACGGCCGAGCAGAGGATGTCATCGAGCCAGGAGATGCCTTTGATCTTCTTCTGCGCCGTCGTGTACGGAAGGATGACAGTATCATCCTGATCCTGTCCCGAGACTGACAGCCCCTTCGGCTGGAGCACGGCGACGACCTTGCACGGGAGACTCTTCAGCCGAATCACCTTGCCTATCGGATCCTCGGCGCCGAAAAGCTGTTCCCGCACGGTGCGACCGATCACGCACACATCCGCGGCCCGATCGACATCGTCCTGCAGAAAGAACGCTCCTTCGGCGGGGAACCAGCGCTTGATGTCGAAGTACTCCGGCGACACGCCGCGGAACGATGTGAACCAGTTCTGATTGCCGTAGATGAGCTGGGTCGAGGCGTCGACGTTCGGCGAGACGCTCTTGATCAGCGGGATCTGATTCTTGATGGCGATCGCATCGGCGAGCGTCAGCGACTTGGTGCCGTGCGTGCCCGTGCGCACGCCGTTCACCGCGCGTCCGCCCGCCTCGATCCAGACGAAGTTGTCGCCCAGGTTGTTGAGCTGCTGCTCGACGCGCACCTGTCCCGCTTTGCCGATCGCCACCACGCAGATCACCGCCGCGATGCCGATCGTGATGCCGAGCACGGTCAGAAGGCTCCGCATCTTGTTGCGGACGAGCGCGAAGAGCGACGAGCCGAAGAGCGCGGCATAGTTCACGAGTTCTCCCCATCTGATGTCCGAGAGCCAACGCGCCAGCTGGTAATATGGATGTCCGGGGTCGCCGCGTCCCTACCCGTTGTGCGAATGGCGGTGGTGAATGTCGGGGTAGTGCGCGTGCGTATGTACCATGGGCTCGTGGTGGTGCGGGTGCGTGTGAGGACTCGGGTCGGTCACGGGAGGATCGCTCGCCGCATGGGCGTGCTGATGATGCTCGTCGTGGACGTGCGGATGCGCGTGGTCCATCGCTTCGTGCGCGTGCTCGTGGGCGTGCCGCTCGGAGACGTGGAGCCACACGCCGGCCGCCATCAGCGCACCGCCAATCATCAGTCCGAGCGTCAGCGGATCGCGCCACAGCACGAGTGAGACGAGCGCCCCGACGAAGGGAGCGATAGAGAAGTATGCGCCTGTCCGCGCAGTACCCAACCGTCGGAGTGCGAGCACGAACAAAACGAGACTCACCCCGTAGCTCAAGAAGCCAAGGACCGCCGCGCCCGCGACGACCGCGGCACTCGGTCGTGCGGCACCAAGCGCGATCGCGATGGCGAGATTCGTCGCGCCGGCAATCAGTCCCTTGAGCATGGCGATCTGAACCGGATCGCTCGCCGAGACTTTTTGCGTGAGGTTGTTGTCAAGCGCCCATGCGAGACACGCGCCCGCGATCGCGAGTGGACCGACCACGCTACCGAGCTCGGCGCGGCCCTGCCACGAGATCACGGCTCCCCCGGCGAGAATCGCCGCCATGCCGAGCGCGATCCGCCGGTCGAAATTCTCGTGAAAAATGAACCACGCCAGCAGCGCGGTAAGCGCTCCTTCAAGGTTGAGGAGCAGCGATGCGCTCGACGCAGGCGTGCGCGTGATCCCGATCATCAGAAGCAACGGCCCCACAATGCCGCCGGCGAGAATGGCTCCCGCGAGCCACGGAAGATCCCGGCGTCCGAGCCCGGCGTCTCTCGCGCCCTGTCCCCGTCGCGCGAGGAAGACGATGAGTAGCCCGGCGCCGGAGCCGAGGTACAGCAAACCCGCTAGTAGCTGCGGCGATGCACCCTGGACCAATCCTTTGGCCACGGGCGTGCTCGCGCCGAAGAGCACGGCCGCGAGAAGCGCCAGCGTGACACCTCGATCCAATCGCGCCTGGCCCTTCAGCATGCCGATTGTGGCGCTACTTCTGAGGAGGAGCCAGAATGCGCAGCAATGGCTTGCCGTCCACGTCCTGCAAAGGCAAGTAGACGCGATGCGTGCTCGGATCGACGGCGACGGTGTGTGCGTGCGGCGCGCGATATTCGCCGAGTGACGTGAGCGCGCCGTCGCGCGCCTCGAATACGGCGAGCGATCCCGACTCGCACGCGACATACAGCCGCTGCAGCTCGGGATCGAACGCGAGCACGTCGGGCCCGCCGGGGATCTTGAGCGAGTTCGTGGTCTTCATCGTGCGGAGATCGACGACCAGCAGCTGCGAGTCCCCCTCGCAGGTGACGAACGCGAGCCGGTGCGGCTCATCGATGAGAAAGCCGTGGGGATGATCGCACGGCATTCTGTAGCGCTGCACGACGCGCTCAGTCGCCGGATCGATCGCCACGAGCTCCTGCTTGGTCTGCACCGCGACGATGATGCAATGCGACGGCGCATCGTAGTGCGTGTTGCCCGCTTCGCCGCCGAGCGCGATCAGTCCGACCTTCGCGTTCGTCCGTGCATCGATGACGAGGTCGGCGTCGCCGTGCTCATCCGAGACGAACACCCTCTGCTCGGCGGGGGCGTAGGCGATCCCGTCGGGGAACTTGGCGCCCGCGACCCGGGCGACGACGGCGAGCGTGCGATCGTCGACAACCGCGACCTCGTGCCGACCGGTGACCGATACGTAGACCTTGTGCTGCTCCGGCACCGCCCAGACTCCCGTCGCGCCCGGGAATCCCTCGTTGCTCGCGACCAACTTCTGTGTGCGCGTGTCGAAGACGTCGAGTCGGTTGCCGTACATATGCGAGATGTAGAGGCGGCCTGTCGTTGGATCGAGGCTCTGGTAGTCGAAGCGCTTCGCCGCACCAGGCAGGGGAATGTCCGCGACCAGCGCGAGCGGAGCGCCGTCGCGCGCGGCACTCGGAGCCGCGCTCTTTGCGCTCGGCGGTCCCGTCACCGGTCCAATGGAGCTCGTGGTCGCCGAGCACGACGACGCTGTGACCTGTGCCTCGATGCGCGACGGCCCGGCGGCCAGCGCGAGCGCGGCAACTAGCACGAATGAAGAACGACCTTCGACGAGCGTCACAGCGCAGCTCTCATGGACAAGTGGGAACCGGCATCACGAGGCGCTGCTGCCGGCAGCCAGGCGATCGATCAACGGCTGAACGCCCACGACGATGGCATGGCGCGCCGTCGCGTACCCATCACTCACGAGCGGGAGATCATCCACCGCTCGACCGCACGATCGGCCGGGGTGAAGCGGCTCACGTCGCAGCCGAACGATACCACGTGGAACGCATCCTCCACAGCCCGTCGGGTCACCGCGCGCGGACGGCCATGAGAGCCAAACGCCGACCACTTAAGTCAGCACACAAGACCTTCGCCGGTCACGGGAAACGGTCCGCCGGCACGAAAGCAGAAGCCCGAGTGCGGGTGCGCGTACGTCTTCTTGCCGATTCCGTTGTGGCGCTCGGGCCACGCAAGGCTGACCTCCTCCACGCTATTGCCGCAACCGGGTCGATCTCCGGCGCGGCCCGCGCCATGGGCATGAGCTATCGGCGGGCGTGGATTTTGGTCGACACGATGAACGCCTGCTTTCGAACCCGGCGACACCCGCATCCAGTTCGGCGGCAATCGCCTCGCGCCGGACGACAGCCGAGAGACACAGTTGCAGCTCATCGATCGCGCGAATTTCCAGCGCTGCGATGTGCTCTACACGCTCGGCACGGACAACACGATCACCGGTCTCTCGACCCACATCGCGGAGTCGCAGAGCGGGCTGTTCGAGTTTCAGTCCTTGCACGACCTCGAGCTGCGCAAGCCATTTCGCTGTAGCAGAACGCTCCCGTTGACCGATCCGCAGCCCACGACGAGCCAACACGTGCTGGAGCTCGGCGTTTTCGCGCAAGCCGAGTGGCGTCCGACCCAATCTCCAGCACAACCAGAA
>JALZAE010000342.1 GCA_030948535.1 Gemmatimonadota bacterium
CAGCCAGGGCGATCCGCCGCCGCCGCCGCTCACGGGCACTGATGGCAATGGTTTTTTCACGACGTTCGGCGAGGGTGCTCTAGCAGGGACCGTTGCAGCGAACAAAGTGAGTAACGCCTCGGGCCCCACTAGCTGCAATGCCGAACTCAGTTTCCAGTTCGACTGGAAGTACTTCGTGAATAAGCCGGAAAATAATGCTTGGATTCACGTCGACCAGCACGGGTTTAACGGGCACAGTCAATTCCACAGCACGAACAAGAAAAACGACGCCTCCGGCCAGATCGTAGGCCCTGGGTTCACCTTCCAGATCGCTGATGTCCTGTACGGCTCGGTGTTCAACGAGTCGCGCTGGCCGGGCTCGTACTCCTTTACAGTATCGGGTAAGCTCACGCTCGCCGACGGTACGAAGTGCAACACCACCGGCAACGTGTTCCTCAATCTTGGAGGAGGGGGAGAGTAGTCGGCGCCGAGAGCGGTCCGCGGCAAGGGACTTCGGCGCGATCGCTCAGTAGGGACTCGTCAAGGATTTCGCAAAATATCGCAAAGCAGCCACGCTCTTGCTGCAGGCAATGGCAAGACGTTTCCAAGTTTGTGGATCTGCGCAATCTTTGATGAGTCCTTACAAGGTCCAAGCACAGAAACCAATGCGCGTTCGAGAATTGCGCGACGCCGATTGGGATGCCTGGCTCCGCATGAGCCTCGCCCTCTTCCCCGAGCACTCCGCACCCGAGCTAGAACAAGGAATGCGCGAGCATTGCGCGCGCGCGGACGGCGCTGTTTTCGTCGCAGAATCGGGCGACGGTGTCGTCTGCGGCTTCGTCGAAGTCGGATCGCGACCGTATGCGGACGGATGCGATTCCTCACCCGTCGGGTACGTCGAGGCGTGGTTCGTGGAGCCGGCGATGCGCAAACAGGGGTGGGGCCTCGCCTTGCTCGCCGCCGCCGAAGAATGGGCACGGCGGCGCGGATATGCGGAGATCGCCTCCGACACGCGCCTCGACAATTTGGTCAGCCAGCAGGCGCACGGGCGCGGTGGATACAAAGAAGTCGGTCGCATCGTGCAATATCGAAAGTTGCTCGGCTGATGCTCTACATGGTCATCGAGCACTTCCGGGATGGCGACGCGATCCCGGTGTATCGTCGCTTTCGCGATCGTGGGCGTCTCGCACCCGACGGACTCGAGTACGTCGCGAGCTGGGTTACCACGGATCATCGGCGCTGCTATCAGGTGATGTGGTGCGACGACCGCGCATTGCTGGACGCCTGGATGTCGCAGTGGAGGGATCTCGTCGACTTCGAGGTGCTGGAGGTCACGACATCGAGTGAGGCCGCGGCCGCCATCGCGCCGAAACTCTGAGCTCGCCGCGCGTCAGCGGCGGATCGGGTACGCCGCACACAACGAGCATCGGCCGCTCCGCCCGCAAGCGGATGATGCCAGTTCTGCCAGTTGATCATCAGAATACGCAGAAGCCCGGTCCGTGAACGACGTCACGAGCGCGGACCTCACCGCGAAAGCTGGCGGCACTCGCGCGACGTCAACGAACGCTTCAAACAGTTTCCAACTAGGCTTTGGGTAGCGTGAGCGTGAACGTCGATCCGCGATCGACGGCACTTTCGACCGTGAGGTCGCCACCCATCGTGCGCGCCAGGTCGCGGCTGATCGCCAGTCCGAGCCCCGTGCCTTCCGCCGACGTCGTCAGCTTGCGCTCGAGCTGGACGAACGGCTCGAAAATGGCGCCGAGCTTGTCGGTGGGAATTCCGACGCCCGTGTCTCGGACGTCGATGTGCACCGTCTCTCCGTGCGCGGTGCACTCGAGCGTGATCTGTCCGCCGGAAGGCGTGAACTTGACCGCGTTGCTCAACAGGTTGAGCAATATCTGCCGGAGTTTCTCCGCGTCGGCACGCACACAGAGATCGGGATTCACGCAGAGATACTCATGCTTGAGTCCGCGCGACTCGAGCTGCGGAGTGATCAACGTCTCCAGCTCCTCGAGCGCGGGCGGCAGGAGCACGCTCGACAGATGCACCTCGACGTGCCCGCTCTCGAGCTTTGCGTAGTTGAGCACGTCGTTGATCAGTGACAGCAGACTGCGCTGGCTGCGGATGATGCGCGTCAGATCTTCGTTCTGCTCCGGCGACACGGCGCCGCGGATCCCCATCTGCATGAGCTCGGCGTATCCGCCGATGGCGTTCAGGGGCGTGCGTAGCTCGTGCGACATCACGGCGAGAAACTCGCTCTTGGCCTTGTTGGCCTCATCGGCGGCAGCGCGCGCGTCGAGCGCTTGGCGGTGGAGCCGCGAGTTCTCGACCGCGATCGCGGCGCGCCGCGCGAGCTCCATCGCCAGCACGAGATCTTCGTCGGTATAGCGCCGGCGCGACTCGGCGGTAATGAGCGTGATCGCGCCAAGGGTGTGCTCACCCGCGATGAGCGGAACGATCATCGCGGATGCCAAGCCGAGCTCTCGAATGATCCGCAGATGCTCGTCGTCGACGGCACCGGCCTCGAGCAATTCGTCGGTGATGGCGGGAACGAGGTCTGGCTCGCCGGTGCGCAGCACTTTGTACAGGCCGCCCGGCGCGTTGGGATCAGGTGGGTAGCTGCGGTTGAGCTGCTTGGCCCAGCGCACTTTGTCCGGATCCACATGCGCGACCGCGAGCTGTTTCGGCTTTCCGTCGTCGCCGACGATATCGATCGCGCACCAGTCGGCGAGATCGGGCACGACAAGGTTGGCGAGATCGCGCAGCGTCTTTTCGTAGTCGAGCGACGAGCCGAGCACTTCCGATGCGCGTGAGAGGTGGTGCGCCGCCTCTTCGGCTCGTTTGCGATCGGAGATGTTGCGCCACTGCGTCGCCAGTCCGCCATCGGGGAGCGGATAGCAATACATCTGGGACCACTCGCCACGCTCGGGATAGAACGCCTCGAAGCTCTGCGCGACCCGCTCGCTCGCCGCGCGGCGCATTCCTTCCTCGAACTTTGAGCCGGCGAGATTGGGATACACGTCCCACAGCACCCGTCCTTCGAGCGACTCGGCCGTGCCGCGCGTCGAGCCCGCGAAGACGTGGCGCGCGGCTTCGTTGAAGAATCGGAAGCGCCACTCCGCGTCGTGGACGACGAAGGGATCGGCGATGCTCTCGAGGATGCCGCGCGTATAGTTGGCGGCGCGCTCGGCGTCATCGGTCTGCGCCGCCAGCTCTTCCGCCGTCTGCTCCAGCTCTTTCGACATCGCCTGCGATTGCTCGAGTTGATGCTCGAGCTCGATCGTCTGGTCCTCGAGCTGCGCGGCCAGATGGCCGCGCTCCTCGGCCGCGGCAAACGCGCGCCGGCGCTCGCGTCGCAGCGACTCGGTGAGCGAGCTGACGAGCATCGAGGTGATCGCGAAGACGCCCATCGGCATGAGATCGCGCGGATCGCTCGCCAAGATGTGGTGGAGCGGCGGCATGAAGAAGTAGTCGGCCGCGAGCACCGAGAGGATCGATGCTAGTAAGGCGGCGCGAAATCCGCCGTACCAGGCGGCGAAAAGGACGGCGGGCCAGTAGAGGAGAAAGATGGCGCGACCGATGTACGGTCCGAAGAGGAGCGTAACGCCGGTCGCGATGGCGACGGCGAGCAGCGACGCGCCGTAGCGCGCCCAGGCCGGATGCTCCACGATCGCGGGCAGCGCCGCGAGCCCTTCGCTCGAGCGCTGGCTGCCCGTGGCCGGCTGCGAGCGCTGCGTCTCCTCCGTCACGTCATCTCCCCCGTCTCACGCCGCGCTGAATCTCTCGGCGATACTGGGACGGGGCAAGGCGCCGTAGGTGCGACGCGCGACGCGTACGAACTTGACGCGAAAGGCTGGGTAGAATAGCGGTACGTGGAGGGAGAGCTATGCGCCGGCAATTCAGTCGAAGGTACTGCGCGGTTTTGGGATGCATCGCGCGAAGCATCGGCTGCTCGGAAGTGGTGAACGTGAGGGCTGGAAGCGCTCACGGCTCGGCCCACGCCTAGTCGCCCGTTCTCTCTTACCTCGTCACGATCAAGCTGACGATCGGCCCCGCTGTCTGCGCCGCACCGGCCCCCGGCGCCGTGTGCACCTGCACGCTGTAGCGACCGAGCTTCACCGTACCGTACACGCCAATCGATTTGGAATAGCTGCCGCCGCCGTCCGTCGTGGCGTAGAAGAGCGTCATGTGGCCGCTCTCGTGCGTGACCTCGATCGCCAGCGGCACGTTGGGCACTGCCGGGACGAGATTCCCGTACACGAGATAAGAACCGTGGCGGTCGTTGGCCTGCGTGTGGATCTCGACGCGCTTGACCGCGCGCACCGGCGCCAAGATTCCGCCGATCGGGATGTAGCGATGATCGAAGTCGGTCCATCCCTCAATTCGTGGGAAAGCATCCGGCGGGATGGGTGTGTCGCGCGGGACATTCGAATCGCGATCGGTCCAGATCACCGCTCGCACGGGATGGCTTCCCTTCCCCTCCAGCCACACCCAGTCGTGCTCCACCACCGCATGCCAGCCGAGTGGCAGTCCGCGAACCGCCAGGTCCACTTTGCGCATCACGGAGAAGGGACTCCGCACTTCCGCTTCCAACACGACCGGTTGATGCGACGACGCGGCGGTGGAATCGAAGGTCGCGACGTTCTCCTGCGCCGAGTTGTTGTCGGTGTTGATCTCACCCTGCATCGGGAGGATCGCGATTTTGATGCAGGTGTGGCCGCCCGCTTTCGGTGTCCAGTCGAAGCGCAGCTCCTGCTCGCTGTTGCCCTTGAAGTTCGTGATGAGCTTCGTCTCGAGCAGCGCCCAGGTGCCGTTGTCTCCGATGCCCGGCGGCGTTGTGACGTAGCAGCTCACGTACACCTCCGGGATGTCGCCCGGCGCGCTATTCCTCACCTTCGCGATGATCACGTTCTTGTGGTTGATCCACGGCCGGTCTCCGTTCAGGATCGGCACGCCCGGCTTGCCCGGCTCGGAGAACTCGAACACGCCTTCGCCGTTCAGCTTGCTGTCGATCGCGATGTCGACCGACTCCCACGTCTCAGTGGACCACGGCGTGATCCCCATATCGAACGTGCCGTTCGGATCGCCGGCGATCGGCTGGTTCCAGCGCACGCGAACGCGAAACGCGAGGGGAGAACCGGGCAGCTGCTCCTCCACTCTGATGGTCATGTTGCGGGCCGCATCAACGGCTTGCTGATTGACGCCGAGCACGTTGACGAGCATCACCGCGCGCTCGAGCGAATTGGAGAACGACTTGGCGGTGGTCGCGCGCGTGACGACGACCTGGCCCGGCGCGGTGACCGGCACATGCTGGTCGAAGCGCAGGCCCGGCGGCTTGAGCTCGCGCGTTTCCACGAAGTAGATCAACCCCTCCGACGCGACGAGCCTCAGCATGTGGATGCGGCTACCGTCGGTGTTCTCGACGCCGTGGTGCGCGACGATCGTGAACACCTCATCGAGCTGCGCGGTCGGCGACCAGGTGCGGACCTGCGTGTTGTTGGGATGCAGATCGAGGATGCGCATCGTGTCGTTGAGCTCCCGGCCGGCGAAGAGCGGCTCGTCGTCGTGCAATCCGCTCAGACAAAACGCCTGCGCCGTTCCCGGTACGATCTCGCCGGTGTCGAGCTTGTCCTGATAGATGTCGTCCATGCCAAGCCAGTGGCCGATCTCATGCGCCACGCGCCCGACCGATGCATCGTGCGCCAGGTAGATCAGTCCCTTCGTGTCGAAGAAGGGGATATTGTCGGGCCAGAAATACGCGGCGGTCTCCTTCGGAAAGCTCTGTCCGCGCAACGACGGCCCTTTGAGAATGACGATGACCCCGACGTACTGATTGAGATTCGCCGCCGACTGCCCGCCCGGCACGGAATTGAAGTAGAGGCGCAGCGCATGCGTGAAGAGCGCGTTCTTGTCCTTCACGAGCCGCAGTCCGAGGATCGCCGCCTTCACCTGATTGTGAAGTGCCGGCACATCGGGGTCGCTCGTCGACGCCTGCTCGCCGTGGTGCGCCTTCGGTGCATCTGGGTTTGAGACGTCGACCGCCAGCATGTCGAGGCCGCCGAGCGCGAGTATCGCCTCTGATCCCTGCACTCGGATCCGGCACACCGCCTTCTTCGTCTTCAGTGCGCCGCGCTTGAAGGGCGCCGCCGGATTGCCGATGTCCAGCACGAGCATCCCATGCTCGTATCCCGCGAGCAGCGCCATCGACCCCGCGAGCGTCACGCTCCGCACATTCAGCAGGGCGCGGTTCTCCCCCTTCGGCAGCGCGCCGCCGCCCCCGGTGTCGAAGAGATGAACGCCGTCGCCATCCGTGGAAACGGCGAGCAGCGTTCCCGCCGCATCGATGCCGGTGATCCACGCGGCTAGATCGGTCGTGTTCACAAGAACGGGGAGCCCACCTGCGAGCGAGTACTGCTCGAGGTGGTTCTGGTTCCCGAGCCAAAGGTTGTTGGCAGACACGCGCAGCGCATAGCAGCCGGCGTCCGCGGCGGCCACCTGCGTCACGACCGTCGGCGCGGCGGGGTTGGCCACGTCGATCACCGCCAATCCAAAATCGCGAAGCGCGGCGTACAGTCGCGTTCCGACCAGCTCGAGCGCGGTGATGAACTGCCCGGCGATCGTGATATTTCCGAGGGCGACGGTCGCGTTCAAGTTGGCGATGTCGTGGATGAACACGCCGCCCGCGCCGGTGCCGACGTAGAGGCGCGTTCCGGACAGCGCGTTCGCGGTCACACTCGCTCCCCCACTCGGCACGCCAAATTTATACGCGTAGCTGAGCGGACCCGTGTGCTCGACGGGGATCGCGCCATTCACGATCGTCGTGTTCTGCCACACGAGCGGGCGCAGTGTCTCCGTGAGCAGCTGCCGGCGCGCCGCATCGACGTCGGAATCGCGCCAGAAGTAGAAGTTGTCGGGATTCGGCAGCGTCAACCAATCGGAGAACGTCATCGTCCAAGAGGTGCGGTTGAACGATGCCTGCTGCCACCAATGATTCGCCTCGCCGCACTTCGCGATCAACTCGTTGCGAAGCACGGCGGCGGTCTTCATGGACTCATCGGGATTCTGGTCCTTCGCGTGCGCGAAGAGGACCAGCACCGGCTGATTCAGCGTGTTCGTCTTGGGCGTGCCCTTCTGCGGCCCGTGGAAAAATCGCGGCGCGCCTGAGAGGCTGATGTCGTCGAAGGCGGGACGCGACAGCACCTGAAACAGGCCGGCTGCCGTTGCGGTTTTCGCCGCGACGGCCACCGTGACCGCGCCGGTCTTCGTCGCCTCGCCTACCAAAACGGTGAGCAGCGCGGGCGTGGCGTCGATCACGATCGCGCGCTCGCCACCGATCCTCACGTCGTTCTCGTCGCGGTTCGCGGAAAAGCTGAAACCACGGATCGTGAGGATCGTGCCCGGCCAGCCGCCGCGCGGCGCGAAGTCGGTGATCGTGACGCCGAGCAGCGAGGCAAGAAAAGTCTGCAGCCACGACAAGAAGGCTTGCAGTATCGCGATCAAAATGTTCATCGATCCCCCCGGGGTGAAGCATCGTGCTACCAGAGGTTGGTGCAGTCAAGGCGAGCGACCAGAGCGCCGACTTGCCCTCGTTGGGGTCGATGAGCCCCGCCAGCATCAAGACAAACGGTCACACGGATGCAGCGGACAGGGCGAACCGGGGCGGATCCTCGTCTGCGGACATCTGCGAAATCTCTGATGCCCTCTTGACGAACACCAAGGGTGTAGACATCGTACCCCCATGGGAGTAGGCATTCTACATGGCGCAGTCGAGCGCCCTTTTCTCGCTCCCTCGGACCCCATACCCGTCCCACCATGCCGAAGAAATCCGCACCACTCTCGCGCATCGAGCTCCTTCAGGGCACGCTCGACATGATCATCCTCCAGTCCCTGCGCTGGGGTCCGCGACACGGCTATGGTCTCTCGCAGATGATTCGCACGAGCTCGAACGGCGCGCTGCAGGTCGACACGGGGTCGCTCTACCCGGCACTCCATCGGCTCGAGCGCCAGGAATGGATCGAAGCCGAGTGGGAGGTCTCCGACAATCGCCAGCGCGTGCGCGTCTATCGCCTTACCACCGCCGGCAGAAAACATCTCGCGGCCGAGCGCTCCCGCTGGGAGCAGCTCAATGAAGCACTCGCCGGCATCTTCGCGCCGCCGGTGCCGGAGGAGACATGAGCATCTTCCGGAGCAAGAAACAGCAGCGCGACCAGGAGCTCGAGGAGGAGATCCGCACGCATCTCGAGATGGCGAAGCGCGATCGCATTGCGCGGGGTGAATCGCCGGAAGATGCGGAGAACGAGGCGCGGCGCGAGTTCGGCAACCGCGCTCTCGTCAAGGAGGTCACGCGCGACATGTGGGCCGGCGTCTGGATCGAACGGCTCATCCAAGACGTGCGCTACGCGGTGCGCAACCTCTCGCGCGTGCCCGGCTTCACCGCCGTCGCCGTGCTCACCCTCGCGCTCGGCATCGGGGCGAACTCCGCGATCTTCAGCGTCGTCAACGGCGTGCTCCTCAAGCCGCTCGCCTTCCCGAATCCCGAGCGCCTGGTCTACATCACGAGCCAGTTCCCAACGCTCGGCTTCGATCAGTTCCCGGTCGACGCGGCCGAGTACGCCGAGCTGCGCGAGCGCAATCAGTCGTTCGAGGAGATCGGCGCGTACACGATCGGCGCGGTGAACATCGGCAGCGAAGGACAGCCGACGCGCGTGGTCTCCGCCATCACCACCGCATCCCTCCTCCCCGCACTCGGCGTCAAGCCGCTGCTGGGACGATTCTACACGCAGGCGGAAACGCTGCCGGGCGCGTCCGACGTCGGCATTCTCTCCTATGAGGTATGGGAGAGCGCGTTCGCCAAGCAGCGCTCGGTGATCGGCCAGCGCGTCGACATCGACGGCGTGAAGACGACCATCGTCGGCGTGATGCCGCCGGGCTTCGACGTGCACGACCAGAAGGTGAAGATCTGGCTGCCGCTCACGCTCGATCCGGCGAAGCGCCAGCAGCAGCGCGGCGGACATTTTCTACTGCTCGTCGGCCGGCTGAAGCCGGGCATCACGATCGACCGCGCGCGCACCGAGCTACAGTCGCTGCTGAAGCAGTGGCAGGTGGCGAGCGGTGGCTCCGCGAACCCGGGAATGAACTCGCCCGGCACGATCCACACACCCGACAACAAAAATCATCGCTTGCGCTACGACGATCTCCAGGCCGACATGATCGGCAGTGTCGCGACGGCGCTCTGGGTGTTGCAGGCGGCGGTCGGGCTCGTGCTGCTCATCGCCTGCGCGAACATGGCGAACCTGCTGCTCATGCGAGCCGAAACGCGCCACAAAGAGCTCGCGCTCCGCGCCGCGCTCGGCGCCGGACGCGGCAGGTTGATCCGCCAGTTCATCGCCGAGAGCATGGTGCTGTCGATCACCGGCGCGGTCGCGGGTTTGCTGCTGGCGCGATGGGGACTGAAGGCGCTCGTCGCGGCGAACGCGGGCATTCCGCGCGTGGCGTCGGTCGCGCTCGATGGGAAAGTGTTGTTCTTCACGCTGCTGCTCGCGGTAGGGACAGGATTCGTCTTCGGTCTCACGCCGCTGCTGCACTTGAGCGCGAACAGCATTGGTCTCGCCCTGCGCGATGCGGGCGGTCGCACCACCGCGGGCGCCGCGCGAAATCGCGTGCGACGCGGGCTCGTCATCACCGAGATGGCGCTGGCGGTGATGCTCGTCGTCGGAGCGGGCTTGCTGATGCGCAGCTTCTGGAACCTGATGCGCGTCGACTCGGGCTTCGACCGCGCGACGTTGACGACGTTCGGCGTCGTGCTTCCCGCGCAGCCGTACGCCGACAGCAGCCGCCGCGTCGCCTTCTTCGACAATCTCACGCGGCAGCTCGCGGCGATGCCAGGCGTGCAGAGCGCCGCGGCGATGACGGGTCTGCCCCCGCAGCGCCAGGTGAACGCGAACGACACGGCGATCGAGGGTTACGTACAGACGGCGGAGAGTCCGCCGCAGAACGTCGACTACTACCAATATGTGACGCCGAATTATCTGTCGACGATGGGAATTCCGGTCGTCGCCGGTCGGTCGTTCAACGACGCCGACGCCGGCAGCTCGGCGCCGGTGGTGATGATCAACGAGACGATGGCCAAGCTCTTCTTCCCCAAGCAGGATCCGATCGGCCATCGCGTGAAGCCCGGCGGCTCAAAGATCTGGTTCACGATCGTCGGCGTGGTGAAGGACGTGAAGCAGGGCGGCGTCGACTCGAAGACGGGGACGGAGCTCTACCTCGACTACCCGCAGTCCCCCGCCTATCTCGGCTTCGCGCCGCGGAACATGAACGTCGTGCTGCGCTCAACGCTGCCGACGACAGCGCTCGCCGCCGGGATCCGCCAAGCCGTGACCGCGCTTGACCCGACGCTCCCGATCGTGAAGTTGCGGAGCATGGAAGAAGTTTTCTCCGACTCCGTCAGCCGCCCCCACTTTTTGGCGGAGCTGCTCGGCATCTTTGCCGGTGTGGCGTTGGCGCTCGCCGCGATCGGCACGTACGGCGTGCTCGCCTATTCAGTGAATGAGCGACGCCGTGAGATCGGCATCCGCATGGCGCTCGGCGCCACAGAGCACGGGTTGCTCGCGATGGTGCTCAGCCAGGGGATGATGCTGGCCGGCGTCGGCCTCGTCGCCGGACTGGTCGGTGCCTTTGGCGCGACGCGGCTCGCATCGTCACTGCTCTTCAACGTGAAGCCGGCCGACCCGATCACCTTCGCGTCCGTCGCCGCCTTCATGCTGATCGTCGCGTTCTTTGCCTGCGTCGTGCCGGCGAGAAGAGCCACGAGAGTGGATCCGTTGGTGGCGCTGCGCTCCGACTGACCAGCCGCAAATCTGAGTTCTGAAGTAAACAGAAAAACAGCCGCAGATTTACGCGGATCGACGCGGATACAGCACACGCCATCCTTCAGGAAATTATTTTTTTGGGCAAAGCAGCTGGTTCCAAAACTTGGAGCTAGGGCTCGGCGCGGCATCGCTCATTCAGGTATGCAGCGATCTGCGTTCACCTGCGAAAATCCGCGGTTCAGTTTGCGGTTCAGTACAGCGATCCGCGTCCATCTGCGTAGATCCGCGGCGCCTTGCCGTTCAGCGAAGCGCTCCTGCGCCCGTATCCGCGGCTCCCAAGGCCAGCAGGGCGTACGTAGCCAGCCAATGCTCGCCAGCGTAGTCACCAACGACATGTGGCAAACTCGCGGCGAGATGCACATCCGCGGTATCCAAAGCGATCCGCCACCGGGGATCTTCCGCGGCCCAGCTGCTCGCGAGCGACCGCCAGCACCAGGCGCGACTGAGATTCAATCCGTCGAGGTGGGCGATCTTGCCGTCGCTGCGGTCGCTCACCACGGCCGGCGAGAAGAGCGTCGCGGGTTCGCGCGTGGCGATCCGCGGCAGAAAACGGTCGAGCCAGCCGTTGAACTCCGTCGGGGCGAGTGCCCGACGCATGCACTCGGCCTCGATCAGCGCCGGCGAGAGGAAGTCGTCGCCGCCGGGCTCCCACGCCTGGCAATCGCGATCGCCGTCGTACCAGGCGACGGCTTTGTCGCGAAGGAGACTCGTTAGGCGGGCGTCGCCCGCGCCGCGCGCGTATTCGATCGCGAGCGCTAAGGCGAAGGCGGTGTTGAAGTGTGTGCCGGCGCGAATCGGATACGTCGCCTTGGGAAGCCAGTCGATGAATCGCTGAGCAAACGCATCGGACAGCGGCGCAAGCGTGGCCGACCATCGGAGTCCTTGTTCGCCCCCATGGCGCCGAAGCTCGGCGTCGAGCATCAAGAGCCACGCCCAGCCGTATGGCCGCTCGAACGTTCCGCGCAGCGGTTGCGCCAGATACTCGAGCTCTCCAGCGACGTTCGCCGTCGTGAGATGGCCATCGAACAACTCACGAATGCGCGCCGCCTCGGGCATCTCGGGATACGCACGCACGAGCGTCGCCAGCAGCCAATACCCATGCACGCACGAGTGCCAGTCGAAGCTGCCGTAGAAGATCGGATGCAGCTCGCGCGGGCCGAGCACGTCACCCGGATCGTTCAACACGTGTTCGAGCTTGTTCGGGTATGGCCTGGTGATATGGCTCAGCGCGAGAGTGGCGAACTTCGATGCGATCGCGGGCGTCAACACTGCGCGCGTATCGATGTCGGTCATCATCGGTGCCGGAAAACGAGGAAGTACATCAACCCGATGTTGGTGATTAGCAACAACAGCGCCGTCGGGATCTGCACCTTAATCACCGCGTTCTGATCGCGGAGCTCGAGCAGCGCGACCGGAACGATGTTGAAGTTGGCGGCCATCGGCGTCATGAGTGTGCCGCAGTAGCCGGACAGCATCCCCACCGCGGCCATCACCGACGGATCGCCGCCGAACTTGTGCACGATCAACGGCAGGCCGAGCGCGGCCGTCATCACCGGGAACGCGGCGAACGCGTTGCCCATGATCATGGTGAAGATGGCCATCCCCACGGCGTACGTGACCACCACCACCAGCGGATGCCCCAACGGAATCCACTGGCCGAGCAGCGATGAGACGACTTTGCCGACGCCCGCCGCGGCGAAGAGCGCGCCGAGCGCCGCGAGCATCTGCGGGAGCACCGCGGCCCAGCCCACCGCGTCGAGCAAACGCCGCGCTTCGCGCACCGGCGCGAGTGGCGGCGGACGGAGGATGATCATCCCGGCGACGAGGGCGACGATCGTCGCGATGCCCAACGAGATGAGCGTCACCTGCTTCTGGTCGACGAGCGGCGCGCCGTTGACCATCAGTCCCTTGAGAAAGATGGTGCCGGTCATCGTCACCAATGGCACGATGAGCGCGGGCACGAACAACCAATTCCCCCAGCGGCTCGCACTGGCCTCGCGCTCCTCTCGCGTCGTGCTCGGCGATGTGCCTTGGCCGATTCCGCCGAAGGCGGCGACGCACACCATCGTGATCACCAGCAGCCCATTGGCGAGATTGCTGAAGCGAGTGCCGACGAGAAAGGTGATCGCGTAGATGCCCCAGAACGCCGTGTTCGTCCAGCGCTTGGGATTGGCGGCGTCGAACGCGTTCACCAGCGCGACGCCTCCGACGAGCACACCCATCATCAGGTAGACGAACTCGAGGCCGATCACGCGTCGCGCTCGCGCCCGAGCTGCTTCGCCAGCTTGCGATCCAGCAACAACAGCCTCGTGCCGTGAATGAGGAACGCGGCGATCGCGGTGGGGATCGCCCAGAGCGCCAGCTTCGACGGCTCGAGCACGATTCCGTTCTGCTCCATGAATCCTTTGATGAGCAGGATGGACCCGATAGCGATGAAGATGTCCTCGCCGAAGAAGAGCCCGATGTTGTCGGTCGCGGCCGAGTAGGCGCGGAGCGACTGCCGAGTGTCGTCGGGGAGATCGCCGAACCGGCTCTCGCTCGCCGCCTCGGCCATTGGCGCGACGAGGGGCCGAACCATCTGGGCGTGGCCGCCCAACGAGACGAGGCCGAGCGCCGCGGTGATCTGCCGGATGGCGAGATAGGCGAGCAGGAGGCGTCCCGTGGTCGCGGCACTCACTTGGGAGATCAGCGCTTGGGCGCGCTCCTTGAGGCCGGCGCGCTCGAGCATCCCGATCACCGGGAGGACCAGCCACACGATGGCGACGTAGCGATTCTCGATGAACGACTTCCCAAACGCCTCGATGACTTGTTGTAGGTTCAGACCTCCGGCGAGCCCCGTCGCGATCCCGGCGCACATGACGACGAGCAGGGGATTGAATCGGAGAACAAATCCGACGATGACGATCAGGACGCCAACGAGAGGGAGCATGTTGTGAGGGCGGAGGAGTCGTCAGCTGTCACAGTTGGAGACGTCAGACGTCAGATGTCAGACGCCAGTGACTCCCAGCCACCGGTAGGCAGTAACCGACATCTGACATCTGACATCTGACATCTGACATCGTCTTTTCACCAACACAAGGAGCTTGAAGTGGCTGCAACGAGTCATCTGGTGCTCACGAGCGCCGGACAGAAGTACGAAGTGAGCCCAGAGACGGGCAACACCATCGCGCAGGCGATGACGGATGGCAACGCGTCGATGATCACCTTCTCGACCTTCGCGAACCGAAAGCAGGTGCGGATGGCCATGGCGCACATCGTCGCGGTCGAGATCGAGGCCTGAGGCTTTAGCTCCTCAGTTCACTGGCCGACACTCTTGGACGTGAGCCGCATGATGCGGCCCATGGGCGGAGCACGGATGCTCCCCCACAACGTTCATGGAGGAACGACTCATGCCCCGCACCGTTCAGGCGGATGCTCTTCGCGACCGCGAAGCCCAGCACCGCGCACGACCGCATCGCTCGCCGCTCGCCGGCACCTTCGGCCCCGATTGGCTCAAGCCCGGCGCGGAGATCCGCATCAAGGACACCTCCGGCCGCATCGTCGCGCGCGGCATGTTGTCCGACGATGGCCTGTCGATCATCGCGGCTGACGGCGTCTCCCGCATCGCCATGACCCTCGAAGCCGGCTGGGCCGCGGAGCTTCGTCTTCGTGGCGCGCGGGTGACAAGGGCGATTCGCGCGGCGTGAGAGGCAGGTGTTAGGTGCTAGGTGTCAGGTGTCAGGGCGGGCGCTGAGGTTTTGGCGCGCTTGTCCGCATCGCGTTAGGGCCGCGACGCCTCCACAGATCTCGAACACGCCTTTGCCTATCGCGGCATCGCACGCGCGATAACATCTCCGGAGTCCGTGCATCGGAGATGCCAACGTGATTGCATCAGCGAAGAACATCGCCGCGACCGCGGCGATCGGCGCACTGCTCTATTTTCGTGTGCCGCTCGCCCACGCGCAGCAGATGACGATCGAGGAGTACGCGCCGAAGTCGACGCTCGTCGTGCCCGAGCACGTCGTCAAGCGCGCGCGCTTTCCCTTCATCGACGTCCACAGCCACCAGGAAGAAGTCACCCGGCCCGACCAAGTCGACCGCCTGGTACGCGAGATGGATGAGCTGAACTTGCGCACGCTGGTGAATCTCAGCGGCGGCAACGGCGCGACGCTCGCGCGCAACGTGAAGCTGCTCAAGTCGCGCTATCCATCGCGCTTTGTTGTCTTCGCGAATCTCGACTTCTCGAACATCGACGATCCCCGCTGGGGCGAGCGCACGGCGGCGCAGCTCGAGACTGACGTCAAGCAAGGCGGCGCGCAGGGACTCAAGATCTTCAAGGATCTCGGCCTCGACGTGAAGGACAGCCGAGGCCGCCGGGTGGCCGTCGACGATCCTCGTCTCGATCTCGTCTGGGAGAAGGCAGGCGCGCTCGGCATTCCGGTGCTGATCCATTCCGGCGAGCCGCGCTCGCTCTTCGATCCGATGGACGCCAAGAACGAGCGATGGCTCGAGCTGAAAGTGCGTCCGGGTCGCGGCCGGCCGCCCGATCGCTATCCGACCTTCGAGCAAGTGATGGGCGAGCAGCGGAACATGTTCCGCAAACATCCGCGCACCAAGTTCATCGCGGCGCATCTCGCCTGGCTTGGTGGCGACCTCACACGACTCGGCGCGATGCTCGACTCGCTGCCGAACGTTTACACCGAGCTCGGCGCGGTGATGGCGGAGCTGGGCCGCCAGCCGCGCGCGGCGCGCAAATTTCTCATTGCGTACCAGGACCGCGTGATGCTCGGCAAGGACACCTACGCGCCGAAGGAATACTGGACGTACTTCCGAATCCTAGAGACCCAGGACGAGTACTTCGACTACTACAGGAACTACGCGGCGTTCTGGAAGTTGTATGGCGTTGATCTGCCGGACGACGTGCTGAAAAAGATTTACTACAAGAATGCGCTGAAGGTGATTCCGGGGTTGGACCGAACGGGATACCCGAACTGAGAAGGCGGGTGTGGGAGGTGGGGTGTGGGGTGTGGTT
>JALZAE010000012.1 GCA_030948535.1 Gemmatimonadota bacterium
ACGATCATCCGATCGCGGCGGTCGCGCTGGCCTTCGCCGTCGGCGTTGCGCTCGGCACCAGAGGACGAGGAAACGGGTCGGCTCCGGCGGTCGCGCACGACGGCGCGAAGTCGGACGGTCTGCTGTCGGTCTATGTTAATCGGGTAGCTTCGACTGTCGCGAGCGCGGTGTCGGGCCGGCTGATCGCCGGCCTTAAGCTTGGCGCGTCCACGTCTGAAGGCGTCCGATCGATACACTAGCGACCGCCTCGTGCGACGTGGGTTGCGGTAACTCCCTTCCGGCAGGGTGAGTACGCGAGGCGAGCCGATCGAGACCGGTGCACAGCATGTAGGTCAATCGGCTATCGTCTCACGCCCGGGAAGATGGTTGATGTCGCCCATGTCCGTAGTTTGCGTCATCTATGGCGTCGCACGCATGGCACGCTCGTCGAGCACGAATGGCAGCCCGAGGTCCACAGCTCGTAAGCTGGCGTGCCAGCCCGAAGTAACCGGAGGAGCGCGTGAGCGTCTCCGCTGCCGTGTCGTAGCATAGATCGATGTCGTTGGTGAGACTCTGCCGAACCGTGTAGCGTCGCCGCGACACCACTTGCAAGTACGAAACGAACTACCGCTGCGACGAGCGCGGGCAACGACCGGCTCACACAACGCCCCAGAATAGCGCGCTATCGCGGCGGGCGCGTGACGAACACACGAGTGCGAAGCGGCGCCGGGGCCGATGCCCACCACGAGGCTGGGTCCGCTCCGTATGCACGCGCGCGTGAGCGCGTTCTCGCGCACGTTGGGCAACCGGGCTCGCCGCTGCGTCATGCAAGCTTCGCAGTCGCGAGTCCCGTCGTCTCCACTGCCAGACTGCGACAGAGATCGGCAGTGAGGCGGACCGAACGTTATCGGCCCGTCCGGTGATCGCCCGAACTCGACAAGCAACTCTTCGCTCGGTTCCCATGCCGGCAGAATGGTGATCGCGAGTGACGTAATGCACGCCCGCGCGAGTGCACGCCGGCGAGAGGTCGCCAGCGAATAGGGCAGAGAGCGGCGAGAGAGTTGCGCGATGTTCGGAACCTTTCGGGGTCAACGTCCAAGCGATACGCGGCTCGCCGAGCACATGTCAGGATCCATCTGAATATCAGATGGATGCCCATGAGTGTGGCCTCAGCGCGCCGTGACGTCGCCGATCAACCCTTGCCCTGCTCAGAGAGTCGGTATCGTTCGGACTCACCTTCGGCACGCGGACATTGTCGTGCAGCGACAGGTGCACGCGCGAGCGTGAGCGCCGCCAGCGCAAGCAGCGCGCGCAAAGTGAACGCTAAGCCGCAAATCGCTTGGCAGTTGCATCAGTTGGCAGCTCCGCACGGAGCGCTAGTCCTCGTTCGACGACACCATGAGCTCGACGGACTGTTAGTGTTCTCCGCGGCATACGCGAGTCTCCAGCTTCGATCGACCTGCTTCTAGATCGCGAGATACGGCGCGGTGTCGGCGGTGCGACCGCTCGATGTTGCAGCTGGTCGCACAAACGGTATGTTCATTTTTCCCTTCTTCGAGACGCCCTCCGTGATGCGCCGCACTCTCTCCTTCCTCTCCGGGTTTCTCCTGCTCGTGGTCGCGCAGGGGATCGCAGCACAGACGAGCAAGCCCGATACGGCGGATGACCGCTATCGCTGGCTCGAAGATGTCAGCGGTGCTCGCTCCATGGCCTGGGTGAAGGCGGAAAACGCTAAGACCCTCGCGGTGCTCGCGAGTGATCCGCGATTTCGAAACTTCCATGAGGAAGCGCTTCGCCTGGCCGAGGCAAGTGATCGCATTCCGTACGTCACCTTCCTCGGCGGCGCGCTCTACAACTTCTGGCAAGATGCCGCGCACGTGCGGGGCATCTGGAGAAAGACGACGCTCGAGAGCTACCGCAGCGGCAAAACCCCACAATGGACGACGGTGCTCGACCTCGACTCCCTCGCGACGGCGGAGAAGGCAAACTGGGTCTGGCAAGGAACCAATTGCGCGGAGCCGGCGGAACGACGCTGCATCCTCAGTCTTTCGGACGGCGGGGAAGACGCCGCCACCTTGCGCGAGTTCGATCTTGCGACGCGTTCCTTCGTAAAGAACGGGTTCTCACTGCCTCGCGGGAAGCAGAGAGTCACGTTCGCCAGCGAGGACACCCTCCTCGTCTCCCGGGAATGGAACGTGGGCGAGCTCACGACCTCCGGCTATCCCTACATCGTAAAGCGTCTCGCGCGCGGCCAATCGCTCGGCGACGCCGTTGAGATATTTCGTGGCACCGCAAACGACGGCGGATACGGGGTCGCGCCGTTCACCCTCGTGGACGGCGCTGGGCATCGCGCCAGCTTCATCAATCGTCCTCTCAGCACCTTTGAGGCCGAACACTACGTCGTTCGCGCGGACAACGTCGCCCGACTCGATATGCCGCTCAAGTCGAACCTCGTCGCGATGATGGACGGTCAGGTCATCGTGCAGTTGTCTGAAGACTGGAAGAGCGAGACGCGCACGATCGGAGCCGGGGGGTTGGCCGCATTCGATGCCGCCGTCGCCACGCGCGAACCAGGCCACGTCGCTCCGGTCCCGCTGTTCGAGCCGGGCCCGCGCGAATCAGTCGCCAGCGTGGGCGCGACGTATGACCGGCTTGTCGTCGCCACGTATCAGAACGTGCAAGGCCGCGTGCTTGTTTTCTCTCGCGCGCCGAACACTGGGTGGACACATCGCGCGCTGACCCTCCCAGACAATCTCTCCGCCGATGTCGAAAGCGCCGATCGGCACAGTGACCGCGCGCTCCTCAGTCTGACGGGCTTCCTGACGCCGAGCAGCGTGTGGCTTGCCGCCGCGTCCCGTGGGACGGCGCAACTGGTGAGGGCGCTTCCCGCCAAGTTCAAGGCCTCGAACAGCGAAGTGGAACAGCTCGAGGCGACATCGAGCGATGGCACCAAGATTCCGTACTTCGTTGTGCATCCCAAGGCGATGAAACGCGATGGCGCCAATCCCACGATTTTGTACGCATACGGTGGGTTCGAGATCTCGCTGACGCCGTCATACTCCCCCGAGATTGGCAAGCTCTGGCTGGAGCGCGGAGGAGTGTATGTGTTGGCGAACATTCGTGGTGGCGGCGAGTTCGGTCCCAAGTGGCACGAGGCGGGACTGAAGACGCATCGCCAGCTGATTTATGATGACTTCGCCGCGGTAGCCCAAGATCTCTTTGCACGGAACATCACGAGCCCGCGCCGGCTCGGTATCGAGGGAGGCTCCAACGGCGGACTCTTGATGGGCGTTGAGCTCACGCAGCATCCGGAACTGTGGAATGCGGTGGATATCCAGGTGCCGTTGCTGGACATGCTGCGGTTCGAGCAGATCGCCGCTGGCTCGTCGTGGGTCGGGGAGTATGGCAGTGTTTCGAATCCCGAGGAGCGCGCATTCCTGGAACGGATCTCTCCGCTCAACAACCTTCGGGCGGACGCCAAGTATCCGACTCCGCTCATTTGGACGACGACCAAGGACGATCGCGTTGGTCCGCAGCACGCACGCAAGTTCGCTGCGAAACTATCCGACCTCGGCAAGCCCTATCTCTTCTATGAGGTCATCGAAGGTGGCCACGGATCTGGGGCGAACATCAAGCAGCGCGCCTACACGACGGCGCTCGAGTTCACCTACTTCGCGCGCCAGCTGATGAACGATGCGAGGCCGATACCGTAAGCGAACCGCGGCGGGTAGACGCGGATCACTGGCGCCAGTGATCCGAGCATTGTGGGGAAAGTTGCCAGCTCCGCGCGAGGTGTCACCGCGTCGCCGAATCCAAAATCAATTCGCAGCGGGATACGTGCGGTGCCGAGCATCGCGACGAGCGAGACACGCAGACCGGCGTAGGCGTGCGCGCCGCGGATCGGCTCGACGCGAATCGTGTCGACGAGGAACGCGAGTCCGTCGTCAGCCGCGATAGCGCACACGACTCGTAGCGCCCCGACCATGGCGTCCGGGGACAGGTCGCCCTGCGCCAAGAAGTCGACGTCTCGCGTCGGCCGGTGCAGCTCGCCGTCCCAGAGATAGAAAAGAACCGCACCCTTGAGCACGAACCGATCGCGCGCGTCACTCTGGCCGATGCGATAGAGGAGTCGCTCGATACCATATCGCGCGAGCACGTTCTGTAGTTCCTCGCCGCGCTCATTTGCAAGATTGAGCAACCGCTGGCGGATCGACGCCGGCAGATCGGTTGGTTTCTTCTTGCTCATGGCTACGTGAGCGCAAAGCGTGTCGGCACGCTAGCGGCCGTTCGCCGTGATGGATTCGAGGTACGGTCGCATCACGTTGGACACCCGGCAGATCGCGGCGTACTTCGCGAGCTCGTCGATCGAGCTACGTCGCGATCGCCAGACCTCCTGCAGCACTTCGATCGCGACATCGGTGCCGACCTTCCGTCGGTATTTGAAGCAATCCGCTACCGTCTTGGCTGGGCCGTAGACGGCGATCTTCACGCCGTCGACGATGTGTCGCTCGACTCCCATCGTGAGTGCCCTTCCCGAGAAACGCACGATGCGAAGGGGAAGATCGCGTACCATTGGACTCCATGCCTTTCGATCGATCGCGAGCCAGACCTCACTTGGGTTCTGTGTCGTCAGATCATGAAAACGGAGGGCGGAGAGAAGGCAGACGACGGCGTGGCGTACGCGGACGGTTGCCGCGACCAGAGTAGCCTGCTCGGTCGGCGGGACGTCGGTCGGAGCGTAAATACCGCGCGCGCGGCGCTCGAGCTGGCCGCTCGCCTCGAGGCGTCGCAGCACTTCGCGAGAAATTCCGAACGGCGTGAGGTCGTGCGCGCGCAGCATGCGTTTGTCGCGGGCGAGCGCAAGAACGCGCTTCTCGTTGGTCGGAGTCGTGGTGTGTCGTTTGCTCGACATATATCAATATGTGTCGAGGAAACGGCACACACAAGGGCGAGGGCTCGACCTAACAGGTTGGCCAGCGGCGATGGGCTCCAAGGACTGGGCTACCTTTCCCCAGCGGAGTACGCAACGCAATTTTTCCGGTAGGCGCTCGATTGGAGCACCCGCCTAACTGAGTCCTCGGAAGCCTTCGAGCGTGTCAGGCCTCAATTGCTGGAGTTCATCAAACAACGATGGGATGTTGAATTCAGCGATGGGGCTGCAGGAGGAAATACTGCTTCTGGCCCGCGCGAACGGCAGTTAGCAGGTAAGCTGCACCACTCCCAGAGCCAAGAACGCCCTTTGTCGAACAACGCGTGACTGATCTGTCGTACAACCTAGGCTTCACCGCTGCGTCCCTTCGGCCAGACTAGCGCGCGTAATCGCCGAGAACGTTGTTAGACTGGGCGATTGGGAACAGGCAAAGCAAGACACTCTGGCGACAAATGCCCTTCAAGCCCGCACTCCGAGTACTGGCTTACGAATAGAGCGCGAGCTTCGCCACCGCCTCCAGACCCTTACGAGTGATCAACTCACGCTCCTCGCGTCTGGCTCCACGTCTCATGCGAGCTATCGGAGACGACACACAGGTCACGCTGCTCACCGGCGTGGGTCGCGTTTACCCCTTCCTCCGGACTCACACGATCCTGGAGTATGGCGGCGATGACGAAAGACGTGTTCGGCCAGGCGGCAGGTCGACCCCTCACGTCGACAACATGCTAGCCGTCACTGGGCGACGGACAACGCGCCGCACTCGACATGCGATTGGTCTCGTTCAGTGCGGTGGATTTCCCGGGCAGCAAAATCAATCGCGCTGCTGAAGAGACCGATCGGATCTGGCGCGAGACGACGAGTCTCCGCGCAACACAGCTCGTGGTTGTAACTTGGGAACTCCGACCGCTGCGCGGACGGGCGGGCCGTGCCATCACGGCTTTAGCGTCTACGACGATGTTCGCAGCAAACTCATCGCGCGCGGGGTTCCAGCACACGAGATCGCGTCCATGCATGATGCCACACGCGATTCCGACAAGGCGTCCGTGAGGAACCGGAGCGAGATGCGGTCCGGTTGAGACATAGCGATGCTGAGGGGTCGCCTCGTACGTCGGTGATTCGACGAGGCGTGCAAAGATTCCCGAGTGTGCTCGTCTCACGCGGCTGCGCAAGCGACTTCGAAGTCCGAACGTCTCTGGAGCATGTGCGCGCGGGGGGAAGTGATAACTCTACTCAGGGCCTGCACGCCCAGAGAGTGCGTCGCGAAGTCTCGCGAGTCCCAGCCGAACGCGAGTCTTCACCGTGCCGAGTGGAATGCCGGTGTCGCGCGCGATCTCTTGTTGCGTGAAGCCGCCGAAGTACGCGCGCTCGATCACTTCGCGTTGCTCGCTCGGAATGGATGCGAGCGCGGCACGCACCAGGCGGGCACGATCAGCGGCCACCGCCTCAACTTCGTGGTCTGCGGAGCTAACGCTCGATTCGCCGATGCCAGATTCTGGCGACCATTCCAGGTCGCTCGCTACCGCCTCGTGCGCCTCTCGGCGTCGCGACTTGCGAACCCGGTCGACCGCCCGCGATCTGAGGATCGATGTCATCCAGGTAACGGGCCGCCCACGATGCGAATCGTACCGCCCGGCTTCTCGCCAGATCTGCCACAGTGTGTCGCCCAGGACCTCTTCCGCGTCCTCGGCATCGCCGACGACGCGAATGGCGAGGGAGTAGAGAAACCGCACGTGCCGGTCGAACACCGTCCCGAGCGCCCCTTCGTCACGGTTGGAAGCGATGCGATGAATGAGCTCATCATCGGTCGCCTCCGACGGTGACACCCGAACGGCATGCGCGACCATGCTCATCGCACGGCGGGACTGATCACCGCTTCCCCGTATCGAGCCCGCGTAAGAACTCCACGACCGCCGCCCGCTGCTGCGCATCGGCAACGTAGAACGGATGCGGCACGGTCGGGCCGCGCGAGGGATCGAGCAGCGCCGCCAAGCTCGCCACGGAGTTGTCGTGGAGGAATACCGGCTTCCGCGCGAGATCGAGCAGTAGCGGAAGCGCGATGCCGCGCTTGTCTCCCCGGATGCTCGCGTTCACGACCGCCATCTTATCATCAAAGAACGATTCGACCGTGTTGAGTACCGGATTGAGCGGAGGCATGCGCTGCGCGAGCACGACCGGATTGTCTCCCGGGAAGATCGTCTTCATGGCGATGACCGTCGTCGGCACTGGCTTGCTCTGATCGACGTTGTGGCAGCTCGTGCAGCCGGCGGTACGAAAGACCTGGCGTCCCCGCGACGCGATTGCCGCGTCGACCCGAGCGCCGCGCGGCGCCTGCAGCGATGCGAGATACGCGTTCATGTTGAGCAGCGCTTGGTTGTCCACCCGTACGCCGACCGGCGCGTCTTCGCTTCCGGGATTCGGATGCGGCGCAGCCTTCACGTAGGGATAGCCTGTCACGCCAGTTGCGGCGAGCACCTTCACGTAGTTGTCCGCGATCTCGTCGCCGGCGGCGCCGCCGAGCTTGTGGAGAAATGCGCGACCGCCAGGCGTGGTCAACGTCGTCTGATCGAAGAGCGATGTGTAGACGAGGTTGCTGAAATTGTCGAGCTTGGCGATCGTCCCGTCGCTCCCGTACGGCGCCGCCAGATCCTGACGGAAGAGCGGCGTGTTGTGGACTGGGTCGCCGTTTCCGTCGAACGAGTCGTCGAACATGCCGACGGGATAGTACGAGGGATTCGACAAGTACGCGTCGACATCGGCCTCGGTCGAGTTTTCCGTGAGACCAATCGGCGCCCGTCCGAGCGTCTTCCCGCCGTTCGCGCGCAGTGCGAGCTGCAGCACGGGATACAGCGCCCGCGAATTCAACGCAGTCGCGAAGATCTTCCCCAGGTTGAGACTGTGATTCGCGAGTCCGTCGTGGCGATGGCCGATGGCGCCACCGTTCGGCGTACGGAGCATCGAACCGTCGGCCATGGTGTGACAGAGCGCGCAGCTCGCGCCGACCTTGTCGCCTTTGGCGGCGTCCATTACGCCGTCGCCGTTGCTGTCCTTGATCGGCATCCCAACCACCGCGTTGGCGTTGATCAGTTTCCCGGTGGTCATCGGATCATTGAGGAGCGCCGACGTCCGCCCGGAGGGATCCGCTCGGAGCTGCGTCGCCAGCGCCTCGCGGGTCGCCGGGTCGATCGCATCGACATCGATCTGCAGCCCGAGCTCCAGCATCTGCATCGGCGTGACCTTGGCCGCCATGACGCCGGCCGGTAACCGCACGGCGTCGGTCCAGAATCCTTCGTTGCCGAAGGTCTCGAAGCGAAAGACGTCGCGGCCGGCCATGGCGTTCCCGTCCTGTCGCGGCAGTGGCGGCCCCTGGTCCGTCGGGCCATCCGATCCTCCGCCCATGGCCACCGAATTCACCTCCGGGCTCGATCCGCTTGCCACGCACCCGGCGAGCGCGCATCCGAACAAGGATGAGGCGAGGAGCAACAGCGACGACGCGCGCACGGAGGGAATGGAGTACATAGCAGCCTCATCAAGAAAAGGAGGGAAGAGGTCGACGAGTCGCAAATTGTTCAGAACGCGACGACACCCCATGGTCGCGTTCGGGTTGTCACGGGCAGGTGCACCGGCGTTCCCGGCTCGGTGAGCGAGCCGTCAGCGGCGACGGTGAGCACGTGCAGGATGTTGCCGTTCGTGACGCTGAAGTCCGGATTGGTGTGCTGCGACAGGACGTACAGATTCTTCCCTGACGGATCGAGCGTGAGCTGAAAGTCTTCACTGGTGGGAACCATCATACCCATCCCATCCGTGTAGAGCGGTCCCGGCTCCTTGAGCACGAGGTGCTGCGCCTCCGTCGGCGCGAGTGGTGTGGTCGTGTTGTACCACGATACCGAGTTGCTCGCGGTGTTCGCGGTGTACAATGCGCTGCCGCTCGAGTTGGTCACGATCCAACAGATGGCATGCCCGCTGTTGTTCGCGGTCGTCCGGAACGTCAACGCGCCAGAGGTTCCGTCGTAGCTGTAAACGCCGAGCTTGTCCTGCGCGACGAATCCGACATACAGCACGTTCTGCGTCGGATGGCTGGCGAGGCCCAGCACGACGCGCTTCGTCGGGTCACCGGGAATGTCCAGTGGCGTTCCAGGCGCGGCCGTCAGCGTGCCGGTCGCGCCGATGGCGAACGCGCGAAGCGCGCCTTGACGCGACGGTGTGGTGGGGGCCAAGAAGTCCGCGCCGAAGAGCAGCGCCTTCGACGGTGAGACAAGAGCGATCTGAGGCGACGCGCCCGCGACCGTCGTCACCGTGGAGCCGACGATCGGCGTCAATGCGCCGATCGAGGTCACCGAGAAACCCGTGTAGTTGGGCAACTGTGCCGTCGGCTGTGCGGGATCCTGTGCCTTATTGACGACATAGAGTTTGTCCCCATCCAGCCCAATGCTCACCGGATTGATGCCACCCGACGAGAATGGCGAGCCCGCGATCGGTGTAAGCGATCCGTTCGACGCGATCGCCATGACGGCGATGGTGTTGCTTCCCGGATTGACCGCGAACAGCAGGCGATGGTTTGCGCTGACGGTAATCGGGAGGTCGACGTCGTCCGGCCCGAGGCCTTGCGTGGCGTTGGCGACTCCGGTGCCGCCAGTGAGAAATGGGCTTCCGGCCATCGCGGTCAGCGTGCCGTCGCCTGCGCGCTTGTAGCCGAACACCGAATTCTGATTCGCCGCGGGGTCGTTGCTCAGGACGTAGAGAACATTCGCCGCGGCGCCGGCGCCGGGCCCGGTGCTGCTATCGGTGCAACCGCCAAGCAACGCCGCGAAAGAAGCGCCGGCGACGAGCGCCAGACTCGTCACGGGACGGAAAGGGAACACCGATTGTGCGCACATGCGAACCACCTGGAGCGGGAGACAGCGCTGCTCACCCGCGCCGACGTGTTCGGCGGAAGTCCTGGCAGCGGACTCGGCACCGCAACGCATTTCGTGCGCCACGCTGTTGCAACTCTGCGTGTAACAGTTGAGAGGTGTTTGCCCATCTGTTGCCGCTAGCGCTTCCACGCCGGCCGCGCGAGACTCCGGCGCTTCAGTCTCGACTCTTGCGGAGAGACCGGCAGATGCCACTACGGCTTGATCTCACGACTGCGCTTCGGCAGCGACTATTGAGCGGCATGCACCTCGGACTACTTCGATCCGGCGAACGCCTCCCGAGTGTGCGAGAAATCGCGACGGAATTCGGCGTGAGCGCGCGGGTGGTACTTGCCGCCTATCGTGCGCTCGAGCGCGAAGGATTGGTGGAGCTTCGACAGCGCTCTGGGATTTTCTTCGGAACGCGCGGCCGGTCGGTCAAAGGCGCGCGCGGCGGTGCACTTTCGCCATTCGCGGCATGGGCTCTCGAGGTGTTCCATGAGAGCTTCACGCGCGGCACCACGATTCCCGAAGTATTGCCGGCGCTTGGGCGCTATCTGATGACGGTGCGTGTTCGCGTCGCCGGCATCGAGTGCAACGACGACCAAATTGCCGCGCTTGCCGCCGCGCTCACCGCGGACTTCGGGCTCGATGCGGTCGGCCTCAACGTCGACGATATGCTGGGTTCCTCCCCGCCATCGCTCGACGGTTTCCATCTTCTCGTCACGACACCATTTCACGCGGGTGAGGTACAGGAGCTGGCGGCGCGTGCCCATGCGCCGTGGGTCGCCATCTCGTACCGCGCCGACGTTTTCGCCGAGATCGCTCGGCTCTTGCCATCCACGCCGGTGTACTTCGTGGTGACCGATCCGCGCTTCGCGACGAAGCTGCGAAAGATTTA
>JALZAE010000651.1 GCA_030948535.1 Gemmatimonadota bacterium
CGCAGATCGTTCCGAATCCACATCGGTCCGACCACGGCAAGAAAGCCGGCCATGCCGATGAGCAGATACGAGCCGGGCCGAAGGTCCGAGCCTTCCTGCGCCTTCGAGAGCGCGAGGTAGATCGCGAGCGTGCCGACGATCAACAGGAGAAGCGTGGAGCGACGCACCTCGCGCGCGATCGACACGATGTTCTTCCAGAGGATCGCGACGGCGGGATGTCCGGTGGGCGAGATCGGAATCCAGATGCGCGCGGGCCGCTCGCGGCTCGCCTTGGCGGCGGCCTTGCTGCCGGTGTCGAGGGGAGCGCCCATGCGTCGCCCGCGCATGGCCGCCAGTCGCTCGGCGCGGCGCGCCGACGCTTCGACCGCCGCGTCCTCGAACGCCGCGTGCGTGCGCACGACCCAGAAGTAGTGCAGTACCGCCAAGAGCAGCGCAGGCCAAATCGTAGAGAGCCACGACGCGGTATCGTGCGCGAACAGCGGCGCAATGAGCCACCGAACGGGAGCGAGTATCGCCCCCGGCACCGGCTGCCGCACCACTGCCGCGACCGTCGGAATGAAGTCGCCGTTCGACAATGCGATCTGAAGCCGCGGCAGCGCCACCACGATCGTCCCGATCAGCGCCGCCATCGCGCTCCACACGATGGCGTAGGCGATGAATGCGCGCTTGACGCCGGCGCGCCCATGCTGCGCTGCGTTCGCGCGCACGAGTGACGCGCCGAGCCGGTGCATGTGCAGCGTCGAGAAGACCACCCAGAAGGCGATCACGCGCATCAGCATGGGAAGGGGCGACGGCCCGCCGCGCTTGAACAGCACGACCCAGATCAGCACGCTGAGCAGCACCTGCGGCTGCGCGCGGAGCAGCTTGAAGCGGATCAGGTCGCCGCGCGTGACGGGCGCCGGGAAGAGGAACTGGACTTCGGCCGGCGAAAAGGCGAGCGCGGTGCGATCGCCGCCGAACACCCACCAGGCCGCGATCATGATGGCGATCAGCGTCGCCGCGATGATGGCCGCGTCGTCGCCGACGCTGAACTGGGGACGGTCCGCCCGAGCGCCCGGTCGCAGATAGACCGACCAGATGTAGAGAAACCCGAACAGCATCGCGACCGCGTAGCGCGGGCGCTTGAGGCTCTTCACTTGGTGAACGATGCGATTGCGTATCGATCGCTCGGTGAGATACCAGAACGCGGTGGTGATCACCGGATCACCTCGCCGACGGATCGTCACCGCGCGACGTCAGCGCGATGAAGACATCCTCGAGGCCTTGGCCGGCGAGTGATGGAACACTGCTGCTGATCTCCTCGATCGATCCGTACGCGACGCGATGGCCGTTCTGCATCACGAGCACCTTCGTGCACAACTCCTCGACGAGGTGCAGCAGATGCGAGCTGAGAATGACCGCCGTGCCGTTGCGCGCACGCTCGGCGATCGTGGCCCGCATGCGCCGGATGCCGACCGGGTCGAGGCCGGTGAGCGGCTCGTCGAGGATGAGCGCGCGCGGATTGTGCACGAGCCCGCAGGCGATGGCGAGCTTCTGCTTCATCCCGCGCGAGAGCTCGGCGGGGAGCGCGTTTCGCTTGCCGGACAGCTCCAGCTCGTCGAGCAAAGGCGTCATGCGCGCGGCGACGTCCTCGACTCGATACAAGCGTCCCACGAAGAGGAGATGCTCGTCGACGGTGAGATAGTCGAAGAGCTGTGGCTCGTCCGGAATGAAAGCGAGCGCGGCCTTGGCATTCGTCGGATGCGTTCCCATGTCGCGGCCGTTGATGCGAATGCGGCCGCTCGTCGGGATGCCGATGCCGGCGAGCGCGCGCAGCGTGGTCGTCTTTCCCGCGCCATTCGGGCCGACGAGGCCAAGCACTTCGCCGGCGGCGACGTGAAACGACAGTTTGTTCACGGCGGCGAGATCGCCGTACATCTTGGTCAACGCTTCGACATCGATCATGAGGTGAAGATGACGATTGTCAGAGCGTAAAGGCAGCCCGCGCGCGCCGCGCCGGCCGCGACTGGCCCGCTTCTTCCGTATATTTCGTGCGCATGTCCTCCCTCGGCTATCCCAGACCACAGCTGCAGCGCGAAGGCTGGATCTCGCTCGACGGACCATGGGACTTCGCGATCGATCGCGACGCCTACTGGGTTCTGCCGGACCAGATCACGTGGAACGCCACCATCGTCGTGCCGTTTTCGCCCGAGACGGCAGCAAGCGCCGTCGCCGATACCTCGTTCTATCGGGCGTGCTGGTATCGAAGAGCGCTTGACGCGCCGGCGCTGTCCGAAGGGGAGCGCTTGCTGCTGCACTTCGGCGCGGTCGACTACGCGGCGACGGTGTTCCTCAACGGCATTCGCGTCGCCCGGCATGAGGGCGGCTATACACCCTTCACCGTCGACATCACCGACTTCCTGCGCAACAACGGCGCGGACGAGATCGTGGTGCGCGCCGAAGATGATCCGCACGATCTCGCCAAGCCTCGCGGGAAGCAGGACTGGCAGCTCGAGCCGCACAGCATCTGGTATCCGCGGACGTCGGGGATCTGGCAAACGGTGTGGATCGAAAAGGTGCCCCCGACGTGGATCGGCGCGGTGCGCTGGACGGCGAACCTCGAGCGCTGGGAAGTCGGCGTCGAGGCGTGGCTGCACGGTCGCCGGCGCGATGGCTTGCGGCTGCGCGTGAAATTGTCGGTGGGCGAAACCGTGCTGGCCGACGACACCTACGCCGTCATCGTTGGCGAAGTGCATCGTCGCATCGCGCTCAGCGATCCAGGCATCGACGATTTCCGCAACGAGCTGCTGTGGAGTCCCGAGCGGCCCGTGCTCATCAAGGCGCAGCTCGACCTCTGGGGCGGTCGCGGCGAGCTCGTGGATTCCTGCACGAGCTACTGCGCGCTGCGCTCGGTCGCCGCCGGCAACGGCCGCTTCATGCTCAATGGCCGCCCCTACTATCTGCGCATGGTGTTGGATCAGGGCTACTGGCCCAAGACGGGTCTCACCGCGCCGAGCGACGACGCGTTTCGCACCGATGTCGAGCTCGCCAAGGCGATGGGGTTCAACGGCGTCCGCAAACATCAGAAGATCGAAAATCCGCGGTACCTCTTCTGGGCGGACCAGCTCGGCCTGTTGGTGTGGGAGGAGATGCCCAGCGCGTATCGATTCACCAAGGAATCGGTGGATCGATTGACCGGGGAGTGGACCGCGGTGATCGATCGCGACTCGAGCCACCCGTGCATCATCACGTGGGTGCCGTTCAACGAGTCGTGGGGCGTGCCCGACTTGCCGCAGATGGAAGCGCAGCGTCACTACGTGCAGGCGCTCTACCATCTGACGAAGACGCTCGATCCATCGCGTCCCGTGATCGGGAACGATGGATGGGAAAGTGTCGCCACCGATATCATCGGCATCCACGACTACGACGCCGTCCCGGAGCGCATCGAGCGCCGATACGCCAGCGCGGAGGTGATTCCGCAACTGCTCAAGCAGGCGGGACCAGCGGGGCGGCTCATCACGCTCCAGGGTCACGATCACGAAGGGCAGCCGCTGATGCTGACCGAATTCGGCGGCATCGCTTACTCGCGGGAGACGACCGGTACCTGGGGCTACTCCCGTACCGAGACGGCGGCCGACTTGGCGGCACTGTACAAGAGTCTGTTGTCGACGGTGCACCAATTGTCGCTGCTCGCTGGCTTCTGCTACACGCAGTTCGCCGACACGTATCAGGAGGCGAATGGCCTGCTGTTCGCGGATCGCACGCCAAAGATTCCGATCGAAGCGATCGCGGCGGCGACAAAGGGTGACGCGATGACGAGACCATGAAAGTCTCCCGCTTGCTCGTAGTCGCGTCGCTGTCGCTCTCAGGCTGCTCGTACTTGGCGTTTCTCAAGCCGCCGTCTGTGCCGCGTGAGCGTGGCGACACCGAGACGATTCGTGGTGCGGCGACCGGTGTGACCGCGCGTCGAACCGCGATCGATCCGAGCCAGGACTGGGCGACGTACAACGGCACATTCGAGGGGACGCGCTCCTCGCCCTTGGCCGGGATCGATCAGAGCAACGTCGGCCGGCTGAAACCGCTCTGTGCCTTTCCGCTCGGCGAGCAGGCCAATCTGCAATCGGGGATCGTCGAAGTCGGCGGGGTGATGTTCGTGACGACGGCGGTGAACACGTATGCGATCGATGCGGCAACGTGCGCGTTAGTGTGGAAGCACACCTACGAGTACAAGCCCAAGCCGCCCTTCGATCCGAACATGGTGAATCGTGGGATCGGCTATCTCGACATGCCGGGCGGTCCGCGGGTATTTCGCGGAGCGAACGACGGTCGCGTCTACGCCCTCGATGCGCGCACGGGCGAAGAGATGTGGAACGTCGCCGCAGGTGATCCGGAGCGCGGCGAGACGTTTCCCGCGGCGCCCATCGCCTGGCACGGTCTGGTGTACATCGGCAACGCCGGCGGCGACAACTTCGGGGTGACCGGCCGGATGATGGCGTTCGACGCGCAGGATGGCGGCCGTGTATGGAGCGTCGCTCTCGCCCCGGAGAATGGCGAAGCGAGCACGAGCTGGCCGCGTGCGACGGAGACGGTGCCCAAGGGGGGCGCCGCATCGTGGACCTCCTACGCGCTCGACACCACTACGGCTACGGTCTACGTGCCGACCGGAAACTCGGCGCCAGATTTTCTCCAGGAAGTGCA
>JALZAE010000683.1 GCA_030948535.1 Gemmatimonadota bacterium
ATCTTCGACAGCGCCTCGATGTGCCGCGTGTACGTCTGGTCGACCTCGCGCAGATATTTCGCCGCGTCGTCGAGCACGCGCTGCTGCGACGCGCACGGATCGATGTTGCCGGGATCGCCATCGCCGCCGAGCACTTCGTGCAGCTGGCACTGGAACTGGAGGATCTGCGCGAGATACGCATCCCACGGGCGCATGCACATGCGCCACGCCCAGTAGCGGCGCGCCGGCGCTTCCATCCGCTCGCGGCGCGCGGTCCAGGCGTCGAGAAAGATCGTCTGTGTTCCCGCGCGCGCGACGACGGCGAGGGGAACGCAGCACACTCCCGTGAGCTCGGCCCCGACGCACCAGCTGTCGAGGGCGAGACCGGCGCGCGAGATGAGGCACGCGACGACTTTGCGCTCGTCCTCGAAGAAGGCCGAGGCGACGAGCGAGCGCAGGTGGCGTTGATCGAGCGCGACGGCGCGCGACGACGCGAGCGTCGTGTGCAGCGTCAGCGGCAGCGCGCGCACGACGACGCCCTCGACGATCAGCGGACGATCGGTGGCGGTGATGCACGCCTCTTCACACAGACGGCCATAGACATCTTCCTGGCCGCAGAGCGACTCGGCGTGGCCGATGCAGATGACGAAGAGCGAGCCGCCCTGCGTCGGCACATCGCCCGGCGCCGATGTCGCATCGACGCAGCCGCCGAAGTCCGCGTTGCCGTTGGTGGTCGCCGCGTTGCCGTTGCTCTGCCTGATGCGGCGCGAGGCATCTATCAGCCCCGCGATATCGAACGCAGCCGCGCTCTGGATGAGCAACGTGCGTCCGGTCGAGTCCATCGCCAGGCCCGGTCCGATGCTCACGCGTCCCTGCGCGTCGAGCACGGTGTCCATTCCGTAGACGACGCCGGCGCCGAGTCCCTGGTTGGAGAACTGGACGAGCTGGCGGACGTAGTCCTGCTCGCGGCGCAGGTCGTCGGCGCGAAGAAATTTTCCGTCGAAGTAGTTGAGGCGCGTCAGTGGCGACGGCGTCTGCACGAGCGTCTGGCCGCTCGTGAAGCCGAAGCGCATCGCGAGGTCGGTGCCTTCATTGATGAGTGGCGACACGGCTAACTCCTCCGCAGCATGATGGCGAAGTCATGTCCATCGTCCACCGAGCCCGCCGGACCGCCGACAGCACCGGCGAGCGGAACGAGATCGGTGCCGAGGATCGGCTGCGGCCCGGTGCCGCGCGCGACCAGCCGGATCAGTTGCCCGGCGGTCACGGACTCCTTGAGATCGATCACGACCGACGTGCCCGCGGCATCGGGGCGCGAATCGCTGATGTCGAGACTGCTCCAGCCATCCTCGGACGTGTAGGTCGTGATGCTGAACTGCTCCGGCCGCACGCTCTTGGCGTCGACCGGTTTGGATGTCGTGAAGGCGATGCGCCTGCGTGACGTGATCTTCACCGACGTCGATTCGATGCGCGGTCCGCCGGCATCCGCGGGCGGTGCCGTCGGAGCGGGCGGCGGATTGTCCGTGGGCGCCGGTGGCGGATTGTCCGTCGGTGCCGGCGGTGGTGGCGTGGTCGGCGGCTCGGTCGGAGCCGGCGGCGGCGCGCCGGCCGCGACTGCCGAGAACAACGGACCGCACAGCAATTCCTGAATCGTCGCGGTCGCGACGTGCGAGCGGCGCACCCGTACGTTCGGCACGGGTATTGGCGCGACGATCGCGAAACCGGTCGCGACGCCGCCCGCGGCGCCAGGCCGCACGTCTATCGTTCCGACGTCGGCGAGCACGACCTCGGTCGGATCTTCGGGAAAGAGCGAGGAGGTCGCGCCGCCCGCATCGTGCTGTGGCGTGAGGTCGATCTCGTCGAGCGCGGCGAACTCGCGGAACGCTTTCAGGTACTCGCGCGGCTGAATGTCGCTCGACTGCGTGAGGATCCACTCTCGCCGCGTCTGCACTTCAGCGTACGCGGGCGCATCATCCTCGAGGGCGAACAAAATGCGCAGGCGGTGATAACCGAGGTCTCTCTTGGGCGAGTCACCGGGTCGAAGCAACAGCTCGACGGTCTCCGAGATGCGCGAGAACGCGGTGTCGACCTCGGAGCCCGCGCACGGATCGCTGATCGCCGGCACCGGACGAGCGAGGCAGGCGCGGAAGCGCGCGACGACGTACGCCTTGAAAGTCTTGCCGCCCGCGCCGTCATCGGTGAACGCCGTCGCGAAATCGGGATCGTCCTTGTGCTTCTCGTACCACTTGCCGAGATCGACGCACGCCGTGGCGTCGAGATGCAGCTCGTGACCGGCCGCATCGAGCGCGAGACCAGGCGCGACCGTCAGCTCGTTTCGCGTGTTGAACGAGACGCCAAATCCCCACACCACTCCCTCGCGATGCAGCCAGGCGTTGTGCAAGCGGATCTTCCCGCGCGGGTACGCCTGTGCGGTCTCGAGATCATCGACGCCGAGGAGCATGCCGAAGTGGTATTGCAGCGCGGTGAACGGACTGGCCGGGAGCATGCCGTCTCCGCTTCCATTCGAGGCGTCGTTGCAACCGCAACCAGCCTTGTCGAGGACCGTGGTGGCCATGGAATCTCCTAGAAGCTGTCGCCGCGAACGGCGCTGAGCAGACGACCGGAAAGTGCGGCGCTCGATGCGTCCGCGCGCTGGGCGCGGAGCGCGATGACGTCAGCGAAGGCATCGGCGGCGCGTTGCGCTTTCGTCGCCTTGGCGAGCGCGACGGCGTACGCGTCTTCAGCCGTGACGAGATCGGAGGCGAGTGTTGCCGGCGCGGTGCCGGCGAGCTCGGTCAACGCCGCTTTGGCATCGAGATAGTCAATGAAGGTGCGCCACGCCGTGTCCTGCACGACGACCTCCCATTGATCGAGCACCGCCTTGTCACCGCTGGCGACGATGCCATCCTGCGTCGTCTTGAGGGCGCCCGCCGCGGCGGTCACGGCGTCGCGCTTCGCTTTCACGGTCGCGTCTGTCGCGAGCTTGTCGACGTCCGTGCCGATCTGCGTCGCGATCTGCGTGTCGAGATCGTTGCGCGCGGTGTAGAGCGTCGCGCGATTGGTATCCGCCGGCAGCGCGTTGCTCTCCGCCGTCGTGCGCGCCGCGCTCGATGCGACGTCGAGCTTTTCCTGCGCGGTGAGCAGATCGGGCGTCTTGGTGCCGTCCTTGATCGCTGTCAGATCGGTGAGCACCGCGACGGCGCGATCGTAGCGCTGCTTCGCCGCCGCCGCGTACTCGCGCAGCCTACGCTCCTTGTGCTTGAAGTCGATCTCCTTTTTCGCCGCATCGCCGGCGAATCCGTCCGTGGTGCCGAGCGATGTACCGAGCGCGTCCTCCGCATCGGAGAGCGATTGCTTGAGCTGCGCGGCGCGCGCGGCGCGCGTCGCGTATCGCTTGCCGGCGATCGTTTGCAGCTCGGTGGGGAGATTCGCGTCGATCTCCGCCTGCGCCGCGGTCTCGAGCGCCCCGTGCGAGCCGGCGTCCGTCTGCAGCGTGTCGAATGGTGCGAGCGTCAACTGCGCCATGAGCATCTGGCGCTGCTTGTTCGCATCGTTCGCCGCGGCGAGCTTCGCTTCGGCGTCCGCCTTGCGCGCGGTGGCGCGAGCGAGCGTGGCCGTCGCGCCGTCGGCTCCACCCTGCGACCACGCCACCATGTCCTGATCATCCATGATGCCGCCCTGAAGCGTCCTCTGCTCGACGATCTGGTCGCGAATGGTGTTGTTGAGCGCGGTGACGTCGGATGGCACGGAGGTGACGGCGAGCTTGGCGCGGTTGGCCGCGATGGCGGTATTGAGCGCGTTGAGGGTGGCGACGTCCGCATCGAGCTTCGCCTTGGCGGCGACGAGGGCGAGCTGCGCCGCGCCCAAGTCGGTTTGCGCCGCGGTCTGCGCCGCTTCGTGGATGTCGCGCTCCTGCTGCCAGAACTGCACGAGAGTGATCGCCATGCCATCCTCCTAAACGGTGAACGTTCCCGCGGGTGCGCCGGGAAATGCCCGTCCCGACTTCTCGTATTCGCGCCGGACGGCGCGCACGAGGTCGGTGCGTGTGATTGGTGCATCGGCCGCCGAAGCCAGAAAACCGGCGGCTACCGTAGCGTTGCGAATGAGACCGCCGACCATCGGATAGAGCGACGCCAGCTCGGCCAGCCGCACATCCTCGGCGAGGGGCGCGTTGGCCGGGATGTGGCAGCGCCAGAGCGCCTCGCGCTCATCGAGCGAGGGCTCGTCGAAATCCACCACGAACTCGAGGCGGCGGGTGAACGCGGCGTCGATGTTCTCTCTCAGATTCGTCGACAAGATCGCGAGCCCATCAAAGCGCTCGAGACGCGAGAGGAGATACGCCGTCTCGAGATTGGCGTAGCGGTCGTGCGCGTCGGTGACCTCCGTTCGCTTGCCGAACAGCGCGTCGGCCTCGTCGAACAACAGCACAGCCTGCGTCCGCTCGGCGGCGTCGAAGACTTCGGCGAGATTTTTTTCCGTCTCGCCGATCCACTTCGAGACGACGCGCGCCAGGTCGACGATCAACAGGTCGACGCGCAGCGTGTGCGCGAGCACCTCGGCGGCCAGCGTCTTCCCCGTGCCCGGCGGACCGGCGAAGAGCATGCGCACGCCGCGCGCGCCGGGCCGGCCGGCGAGAAAGCCCCAATCGTCGAGCACGCGCGCTTGATGCGTGAGCCGGTCGAGCGATTCACGCAACTGCCGCTGCCGGTCGTCGGAGAGAATGAGCCGGTCCCAGCACGCGGTCGGATGCACGACGCGCACGCCGGCGGCGAGCGCGAGGCTCGAGCGCGCGCGCACACACGCTGCCACGTCCGCGTCGTCGGGCGCGCGGTGCGCGAG
>JALZAE010000691.1 GCA_030948535.1 Gemmatimonadota bacterium
CCCTCGCGCCGCATCGTCTCCATCAGGATCGACAGATGCAGCTCGCCGCGGCCACTCACGCTCCACGTGTCGGTCGCATCCGTGTCGTCGACGCGCAGCGCGACGTTGCGCTCGAGCTCGGAGTACAGCCGCTCACGCACCTGGCGCGACGTCACGAACTTCCCATCGCGGCCGGCGAACGGTGAGTTGTTGACGACGAAGTCGACCGAAATGGTCGGCTCTTCGACGGCGATGCCGGCGAGCCGTTCCGGCACTTCGACGTCGCTGACGGTCAGCCCGATTTCAACGTTGTCGAGCCCCGAGATGGCAACGATCTCGCCGGCGGCCGCCTCGCTGATTTCACCGCGCTCGAGTCCCTCATACGCCATCAACTTGGTCACGCGCGAGCGCTCGATCGGACGCGTCGTCTCCAGCGGCAGCAGCGCCACCGCGTCACCAACGTGAATCGTTCCGCGCTCGATCCTGCCGATTCCGATGCGGCCGAGATACGGCGAGTGGTCGATGGTCGAGATCAGCATCTGGAACGGGCCGGACGCCTCGCCCGTGGGGGGCGGCACGTGCTTGACGATGGCGTCGAAGAGAGGCGCGAGGTCCACACCCGTCACGTCCATGTCCATGGTCGCGATGCCGTTGCGCGCCGACGCGTAAACGACGGCCGCGTTAAGCTGCGTCTCGTCCGCTTCGAGCTCGATGAACAGATCGAGCACTTCATCGTGCACGCGAAGCGGGTCGGCACCGGCCCTGTCGATCTTATTGATGACCACGATTGGCGTGCGGCCGAGCGCGAGCGCTTTGCGCAGAACGAATCGCGTCTGCGGCATTGGGCCGTCGAAGGCATCGACGACGAGCAGCACCCCGTCGACCATTCGCAAAATGCGCTCGACCTCGCCCCCGAAATCGGAGTGGCCGGGCGTGTCGACGATGTTGATCTTGATGTCCTTCCAATGGACGGACGTGTTCTTCGACAAGATCGTGATGCCGCGCTCGCGCTCGAGCGGGTTCGAGTCCATGACGCGCTCGGCCACGACCTGATTGTCGCGGAAGGCGCCCCCCTGGCGGAGCATCTTGTCGACGAGCGTGGTCTTGCCGTGATCGACGTGCGCGATGATGGCGATGTTGCGGATGTTCTTGGCGTTGAGCATAGCCTTCTAATATAAACCCTTCGGCAACAGGGCTCTACTGGCGTGACACGAGTGGCATAAACGCGGTGCCGGTGCTATACACAAGGCATCGTTACAGAGGAGGGGCCGCATGGCAGAGCAACAGGATGAACAGCAGTCCGCCGGATACCCGCTGGGTCGTGGCTACGGACATGACTACATGCGCGGGGGCGAGGTATTCGGCGGATACGGGTATAGCCAGCGTGGAGCGTACGAGACGCCGCGCGGCGACCACCCCGACCCAAACGAGACCGCCCCGGATAGTCCGACCAATGACGCCCTCGCCGCTGCGCTGAGTGCTCTTCCCGCTCCGGACGAGTCGGATCCCGACCGACATCTTGCGATCGACCATTCGCTCGACCAGCTCGAGCACACCTTCGGCTCGTCCGGCGGCAATCTTCGACATTCGCGGAGCTACTACGTCACGCAGGCGCAGCTTCAGCAGCGGCTGCACAAGAACGGCGGCGATCACGGAAGCCCTCCGGGCCAAGACATCCACTAGCCGCGGATAGTATCGTCGCGACCCGTCGTGGCATCATCGATATGCCGCCGATGGACGCGGACGAATGCGAGCTCGATTCCTGAAGAACGACGAGGCTCCCGGTGAACGCCGGGAGCTTCGTCGCATCGTGACGGCAGATACCTCACGCGGCGCCGCATCTGCGTTCAGCCGCGGAGATCTATGGCTGCACTTCGCGATTGCAGAAAGCAGATCGTCGGCTGCCTACCGGCGTGCAGCGGGCTTGGCCATCTGCGACTCGGGTTTGGCGGGAGGTCCGGACTCCGACGGATCGATGAAGCTCGTGTCATGGCCGCGCGTCTTGAGGGCCGCAACCAGCGAGCCCTTGTCGATCGCCTTGAGATACGCTTCCCGGGGATCGACGAGGCGCGCGTCGACGAGGTCGAGCAAGGCATCATTGAGCGTGATCATGCCCATGCGCTTCGAGGTCTGAATTACCGACGGAATCTGATAGGTCTTTCCTTCGCGAATGAGATTCGAGATCGCGGGCACGGTGAGCAGAATCTCGCGCGCGGCGACGCGGCCCCCCGTGGTGCGCTTGAGCAGCGTCTGCGAGATCACGCCCTTGAGCGACTCGCTCAGCATCACGCGAACCTGTTCCTGTCGGTCAGGCGGGAATTGATCGATGACGCGGTCGATCGTGCTCGCCGCCGTACTGGTGTGCAGGGTACCGAAAACGAGATGCCCCGTTTCGGCGGTCTCAATCGCGATCGACATCGTCTCCAAGTCGCGGAGCTCGCCCACGAGAATGATGTCCGGATCTTCGCGCAGCGCGGCGCGTAGCGCGTGGCGGAAGGACGACGTGTGCGACCCGACCTGCCGCTGCGTGATGATGCATTTCTTATTCTTGTGCACGAACTCGATCGGATCTTCGATCGTGATGACGTGATCGGAGCGCGTGCGATTGATCAGGTCGATCAGGGCGCAGAGGGTCGTCGACTTGCCGGAACCGGTCGGGCCGGTGACGAGCACGAGGCCCTTCGACAGGTGGCAGAGCCGCTGAACCTCGGCGGAGATGCCGAGCTCGTCGACGGTGACGATCTTGGTCGGGACGATGCGGAACACGGCACCCGCTCCGCGAAGGTCGCGCATGGCGTTGCAGCGAAACCGCGCGACGCCATCGATCTCGTACGCAAAATCGGTGTCATTGAGCTCGGCGTATTCGGCGCGATTTCGATCGGGCATGAGGCTGCCGAGCATCGCTTCCATCTGCTCGGCTTCGATCACGGGATCGCCGTCGAGACGCAGCATGTCGCCTTGCAGACGCAGCACCGGCGGCTCGCCGACGCGAAGATGCAGATCCGATGCACCTCGATGGGAGAGCATGCGAAGCAGCGTCTCCATCGCCATGCGCGCCGCGACTTCTCCCTGTGGCCCGCGCGGCGACTGAAACGCCGCGGCAGCGGTATGGCCGTTGGTGCCGTTGGCGTTCGACGCCGGAGGGACGGGCTTTGGGTGCCCGTTGCTCGCAGC